>JAQGHW010000270.1 GCA_028291505.1 Rhodopila sp.
GGTCGTTTCGCGAATAGGAAAGCGAACGTTGCCGCCCACGTTGAACGATACGACCTCGATCGGACCAATCTCGCGCTCGATGGTTTCAAACAACGCGCCTACCTCTTCTTCGCGACGCGCGTCGCTGCCGAAGCCTCGGGCCTTGCCGCCTTGTTCTTCAATCCGTCGGACCAGGGGTACCAGCTTGTCACCGTGGCGCCGGGTCACGCAGGTGAAGAAACCCTCGCGCGCGAACCGGCGGGCAACGGCGCCCCCGGTGGCATCCCCGGCCCCAATGACCAGGGCGACTTTGGTTTCCGGCATCGGCCCCTCCACGCTGACAGTAGCATCATGAAAGCCTGGGGTTCCGTCGCACGCCTGTCAAGCCATGCACCGCCTAATTCTTCCCGGCGTAGCTCTTCGCCATCCCCTCCCCCGGCTCCGCCTGCGGCCCGAACGGCATGATCGGATAGCGCAGCCCAGCCTTCGACAATCCCTGCAACCCGGTCACCGCGCGCAACAAATCCTCCGGCGGACACGCCATCAACATCTCCTCATCCGCCACACCACCGTAACGACGCTCGGCGTAGCACGGTATCGACAGGCTCACCTTCTTGTTCTTCAACGCACTGCCCCAACTATCGGCGCAGGCACTCTCACCGGTGATGCTGAAGTCGTAACGCTGATAGTTGCGCCACTGCAGACCATTGATGAACAGGATCATCTGCGCCGGATTGCCGTAGAACAGGCACACATCCGGCGGGCTTAACCGCCCCGTCCGCAGCGGAGAAATCGCCAGGCCATGATACGTCCCCGGCGTCACCCGCGGCATCTGCGCCTGATGCGCGGCGGAGGCCTCGCGGTTCTCGAACCAGACACCCTCCATCTTGCGGCCGGAAGTATAGATCTCCCCCGGCGCATCCAGCCCGATCACGCTGCTGCAGCTCGAAAACGGCGGCACATTTTCGGTCGTGATACCAAGGGTAAAGCCGGCCATGCGCGACTGGGTGACAAGCTGGCAGGTGGAATACGTCTTACCCTTGGCGGGGCGGCGCAAACCAGGAACGGCCTCCATCTCGGCGACGTCCTCGAACAGTTTCATGCCGATCGGGAACGTGCGCAGCCGCAACAACTGGTTCAGTTGCTCCCCTAGTTCGGCGATCGTCTTGCCATCCAGCGCCTCGGTTGTCGGCATGTCGTTCATGGCCAGGTTCCTCCTGCGCCCATGCTGCCATGCCGAACCCTGAACGGGAACCCGCGAGGGGATCAGGCGTGCACGATATCCAGCCGGCGCTCGATCCGTTCCAGGCGAATCTCGATGCGGTCGATCCGCTCCGATTGGGCCGCGAAGTCGCCGTGCAGCAGGGCGACCTTGGTTTCCATGGAGGTCACGCGACGGCCAAGGTCCGCAACGCTGTCGACGAGCCGATCCAGCTTCTCGTCCAACCGTCTCAAATAGACCAGGATCAGGTTGTCAGGCGCGTCGCTCACTTCCAACTCCGCTTACGGTAGACCGCACCATACCATCAACAACGTGCATCAGCACCAAAGATAATGCCGGCACCACTCACGCCCCGTGTCGCACCGCCCGCCGCCCCAGCGCGCGTGTGAACCGGCGCAACCCCGCCATCTGTTGCTGCCAGTACGTCCCGGTCGCCAGCGCCTCCTCCCCCGAAGGATCACCGGTCCGGACGTAGTCGCGGGCAAAATCCGCCGTCCGGAACAGCATGTCCCACCACGGCAGCACCGCGCCGTAGTTGCAACTCCGGTCCCCTGCGGCGCGGATGCCGTGATGCGCGCGGTGGAAGCGGGGCGAGATCAGCAACCGATCCCCGATCCAGCCAAAAGACAGCCGCACATTGGCGTGCGACAGCGATTCCAGGAACCGCAGCACCAGCACCAGCACCGGGAACTGCAACGGTGGCACGCCGATCAACAACGCAATGAACCCGAACCAGAGGAACGAGATCAGATCGTCCAGCAAATGATTCCGGTCGTCGGACCAGAACGTCATCTGCCGCTGGGCATGATGCAGTGAGTGCAGCGCCCACCACCAGCGGAACTGGTGCGACAGCCGGTGCCTCCAGTACTCGGCGAAATCCAATATGATCGCGTACAAAATGAAGGTGACGACCTGCTGCCCGAGCAGAAAGGGGAAGACGCCTTCCAGTGTGGGGGGAATCCAGCCCTGGTCCGTCATCCAGCCGCTGACCAGTACCTGCGCTCGGTAGAACATGACGTAGGTGACAAGCGGCAAGATACCGACGCGCGACAGCACCGTGTAGGCGACATCGACCCAGACGGCGCCGGCGTCGGGCCACCGCTCGACCGGACGCCACCGCTCCAGCGGCAGGCAGACGGCGAACGTTATCGCGACCTGCGCCGCGCCGTACATCGCGAACAACGCCCAGCCGTACGACACGTCCTCCCAGTTCATCAAACCGAACTGATACAGCGCGGGGATCAGCAGGTTCTCCTGCAGCCACCCCGCGGCGAGGTCGAACGGGTCCGGCATCAGCGGCTGGACACGACCGTGGGCGACGGCGCCTTCGAGTTGAGGAACAGCCCGTGCGGCGAACGTCCCACATCGATCGTCTCATACGAACCCGTGGCAGGGTCGAGCACCGCGACCTTCTCCGCCCACCGCCGGGTGATCCAGATTTTCCCGTTCGGAGTGAAATCCATATCGTCCGGCCCCCCCGGAATGGCGTAGCTGCGGATCAGCTTCAGCGTCGCGGAATCCAACGACACAGTAGTGCCTCCAGCTCGGTTGTTGACCCACAGGATCTTACGGTCCGGCGACAGGAAAAGGTTATGCGCGCCCTTGCCGGTCTGGACATGCTCCAGCACCTTGCCGGTCGCCGGATCGACGACGGCAATATAGTCGGTGCCCATGTCCGCGACCAACACCTTGCCGTTCAGCCACAAAACCCCGGCCGGAGTCTTGCCGACCGGCACGGACCATTTCTCGGTCATCGTGTGCAGGTCGAACGCCGCCAGCTTGTCGCTGTCCTGCAGGCTGACAAACACGGTCGACGAATCCGGCGCGTAATCCAAATGGCTCGGTGTCGCAACGACCGGAAACCGCTTCAGCAGCTTCATCGTCGTCCCGTCGTAAACATCCACCTGGTTCCGCGCGAGCCCGTTCACCGTCAGGAACTTGCCGTCCGGGCTGAACGCCAACTGGTACGGATCGGTCACCGGCATGCGCTTCTGCACCTCGCCGGTGCCGGGATCCAGGAACATCATCTGGTTACCGGCCGTGTCGCCGATCAGCAGGCTGTGCCCGTCCGGGCTGAGAGCCAGATGGTGCGGCTCGCGCAATGTCGGAATGCGGCGCACTTCCTTTTGCGTCGCCATGTCGATCACGCTGATCGATGCGCCACCGGAATTGATAATGAAGGCTATGCCTCCGGCCCAAGCCGAACCGGCGAATGCAAGGATCCCGAATGGCAGGAATAACAAAAGGAAAAGGCGCCGCATGGGCCAGGGTTCTCCGGCTGACTGGCCGCGTTCCCTACGCCACAAGCCTGGAATCGGGCAAGGCTATTCCGGTCGGATCCGGGTCGCCGTCCCGCTCGACCCGGGCGAAAACCGCGGTCACGAACGCGAACATCACGCAGGCGGGGGTCGAAATCAACACGTTGTCGGTAGCGGCATGGCCGGCATAAGCGACGAACGCCAGCCGGATGATGCGCCGGTCGGACGGGCGCAATGCGCGCGTATGGACGATGACCCAGCCCGCGAACAGCGCGATCAACAGTGCCCGGCCCAAGGCTCCCCCCTCCACGCCGATGCGGAGGTATTCGTTATGGGCAGCCCAGGTGTGCAATTGCTGGACGATTTCGCTGTCCGGCGGAATGATGGCGTTACCGGAACCGATGCCCCAGCCGAACCATGGTGATAGTGCGGCGGCGTCCTCGAAGCTTGGCCACAGCAGGCCACGCCCACTCAGATTGGCGGTCTCGTTGACGACGACCTTGAATAGCCGGACATCCCCCAGGGCGCCGGCCAGCAAAGCCATGACCGGCAGCAACGCCAGTGCCGACAGGATCAGCGTCAGCCTGTCGCGGGCGGCGAACACCGTGGAACGAATGGACACCAGGCTGACCGCGGTCACCGCCACCGCGTAGAAAAGCGGGGCTCGGGCGCCGGTCAGCAACAGGATCAGGCCATTTGCGATCAGCAGCAGCAGGTCGCCGCGGCGGCCTTCCCGATACAGCTGAATCAGGCACGCATAGATCGCCGGCAGACAGACGTTGGCGAGGAACGCAGGGTGACCGAGGCCAGCGAGGCGGGCGCCGCCGCTTTCGACAAACAGCGGCCTGATGCCGGCCGCCGTCAGCGGCAGGCACGCGACCACGGCTACCACCGGGCACCATTTGGCGGCGCGAATGACTGCGTCCGCCCAGGATCGCGGAACGCGCGCGAAGCAGAACGCGAACGGCGTGACGGACCCGATTACGGAGCGCAGACTGTCCGCCATGGTCAGGCCGGGATACAGGCCGTGGGCGAAACCTGCCGCCAACATTGCCAGGAACGCCCAGGCCGGGCAGAGCGGGTCCGGTTTAGGGCCGAAGCGCAGAACGCACAGGAAGCCCAGGCCTATTTCGGCGCCCTTTATCACGGTGATAGTGGGCTGATAGCTTTGGTCGCCGATAAGGTCGGACAGCGCCATCTCCAGGCTCATGCCGGTGACCAGCAACCAGACCACGCAGAACGGGATGGGGAAGCGGAGAGCGAGGAAGGCAATGCCGGCAACCACCGCCGCCGCCAGCAACAGCCCGAACATCGGCGGGGCGAGCAGGCCGCACGCAAGAAATGCTGCCAGCAGTGCCGCGGCAGCGCCAAGGACCGATGCATCGGGGTGATGGAGAATCGCGCGCATACCGCGCTGGTATGCGCGGCAAAGGTGAACAAATGGTTGATGGGCTGCCCTGCGTGGCTTGACCAAGGCGCGGAGTGGCGTTTTCGCCGGGCCAGGAACCGCTGTATGCTTGCGGAAACTAACGGAGGAAACGTCATGAGCGAGATACGAGTCATCGCCACCGGACTACGCTTTCCCGAAGGTCCTGTGGCCATGAAGGACGGTTCGGTCGTGCTGGTAGAGATCGAGCGGCAGACGCTCACCCGCGTGCATCCCGACGGCCGGACGGAGGTCGTTGCCCATACCGGCGGCGGCCCGAACGGATTGGCGGTGGGGCCGGACGGTGCGTTCTACGTCTGCAACAACGGCGGGTTCCAGTGGCGAACCGAGATGAACATGCTGCGGCCGGCGGGTCCGGCTGCGGATTATACCGGCGGACGGATCGAACGGATCGATCCGGTTTCAGGTGCGGTGACCACGCTCTACGACCACTGCGGGCCGCACAAGCTGCTCGGTCCGAACGACATTGTGTTCGATGGGCTGGGCGGCTTCTATTTCACCGATCTGGGGAAGGCGCGGGCGCGCGACCGGGACTGGGGCGGCGTCTACTACGCTCTCACTGACGGGTCGCGCATTACCGAGATCGTGCATCCGATCCTCACGCCAAACGGTATCGGCCTGTCGCCGGACGGCAAGACGCTCTACGTCGCTGAAACCGAAACCGCGCGGCTTTGGGCGTTCGACGTGCTGGCACCGGGCGTGCTGGCGAAGGCGCCGTTCCCGTCACCGCATGGCGGGCGGTTGATGGTCGGACTGGGCGGGTTCCAGCGCTTCGACAGCCTGGCCGTCGACCGGGCCGGGAATGTCTGCGTCGCGACGCTGGTAAACGGGTCGGTCAGCGTGGTGGCACCGGCCGGCGGGCTGCTTCGGCAGATCCCGATGCCCGATATGTTCTGCACCAATGTCTGCTTCGGCGGTCCGGACCTTCGCACTGCCTACATGACGCTGTCCGGGACCGGCCAACTCGTTGCGATGGAATGGGACGGTTCGGGATTGCGGCTGGCGCATGAGGCATAATGCCGCGGCGTGTCGGGCCAGTTGTCGCTGGGCGATCGCAAAGGGCTGACCCGGGGATGGCGCGGCGCGGCCGGTCTCGGTAACGTCTTGTCCACAATGACATTCTGGCCGGAGGGAGTTTCGGATGGCTGATCATGACCTCGTGTCCCTGTGGGAGACGCATTGCCGATACGAATTCGAAACGCGGGATGTCGGTGCCACGATGGCAACGATGGTCGCGGAGCCCTATGTCAACCACATCCCGACGATGACCGGCGGCGTCGGGCATGATGCTCTCAAGCGCTTCTATACGAACCATTTCATTGGAGCCAACCCGCCGGACTTCGCGATGAGCCCGATCAGCCGAACGGTTGGCAACGACAGCGTCGTGGATGAATTCGTACTGCGCTTCACCCATACAACGGAAATCGACTGGATGCTGCCCGGGATCGCTCCGACCGGGCGGCCGGTAGAGATCCCAATGATCGCGATCGTGCAGTTCCAGGGCGATAAGCTGGTGCATGAGCACATCTACTGGGACCAGGCGTCGGTCCTGGTGCAGATCGGCCTGCTGGATCCGACGGGCCTTCCGGTGTGTGGTGCCGAACAAGCTCACAAGGTCATCGACAAGACGCTACCGAGCAACACGCTGATGCGGAAGGCGTGACATCGGACTTACGAAAGAAACGGCACGACCGCGTCCAGGAACCGCTGCGGCGAAAGGCTTCCCGGTCCGGGCCCGAGGAGGCCGCACCCGCATCGGCGAGCACAAGCCGGTCTGCGAGGTCGAGGTGCCGGATCACCGCTTGGAGCGCAATGAATCCGCCATAACCGTTGCCAGGGAGGCGCACCGGTTGACCGTCGGCTAATTCTTTGATCGCGGGTACGGCTCGATCGGCCACCGCAGGCAGCCGCCTTCCACCACAGGCGATCGGCCGAATCCGGGGAAGGCCGGCAGCATTACCCGGAAACTTCGTGACGATTGACCAATAACAAAATCATGGCTGGTCGGATTGGCGGGCAAAGAATGAAGTAGCACAAGCGGCGGTCCGTCACCCATCACCCGGGCTTCGATTCTGCTGGCAGTCCACGATTCTTCCATAGGTTTTTGGGGTCTCCCGGCGTATCGTGGGTTACACTTGCATGTAAGTGACGTGTAATACCATGTCACCGCTACCCGCAAAGGGGGAGGGCGAAGTGATGCTGCTGCGCGATAATATTTATCGGTCGATTCGGCAGGCGATCCTGACCTGTGAGTTCCCGCCGGGCCAGGAGTTGCGGGAACAGATGCTGGCCCAGCGGTACCATGTCAGTCGATCTCCGATTCGCGATTCGTTGCTTCGTCTGGAACAGGAGAATCTGGTGACCGTGCTGCCTCGGCAAGGCTACCGAGTAAATCCGATCTCGATCTCTGATGCCGAGGACATTTTCGGCCTCCGTTTGTTGATAGAACCGGCCTGTGCCGTGGCGGCTGCGCGGGCAGACAATGAGGCATTGCGCACGCTGGATCGTTTTCGGGACTTCGCGAATGAGGAACGAACGGAATCCGAATTCGTCGAATACAATAGAACCTTCCATCGTACGATCGCCGATTTGTCCGGCAACGCCCGGATGGCGGCCGTCGCTGTTGACCTTGATGAGCAATTCGAGCGGCTGGTGCGGGTCAGCCTGCGTGTCTTCAAGTACGAGCAGGTGCGGGTTGCGTCTACCGAACACGAGGCTATCATCGATGCGCTGCAAGCCCATGATGCGGATCTCGCCTCTCGCCTTTCATACGAGCATTCGGCAAATGCACAGTCGCGCATCGTGACGGCATTGCGGCTCGTTGCGGAGGCGTGGGTACAACCGGTGGAAGCGCCAAGGACAATGGAGTGAACGCCATATGACTGGTGTTAACGCGGGCGCTCGGCTCGATCGGCTGCCGGTGTCGGCTTTCCACCGGCGGGTTTTCGCCCTGGTTGCGATCGGCATGTTCTTCGACGGTTTCGACATATACATCGTTGGCACGGTGCTGGGAACAACGTTGAAGTCCGGGTTCTCGACGATGGGACAGAATGCGGCGTTCGTGTCGATGACCTTCGTGGGAATGATGCTGGGCAGTTTCGTTACCGGCTTCCTGGGTGACAGGTTCGGCCGACGGTTCACCTACCAGGCGAATTTGGCGCTGTTCGGGTTGGCGTCGCTGGCGGCGGCGTTTGCTCCAAACATGAGCGTGCTGATCGCGTTGCGTTTCCTGATGGGCGTCGGGTTGGGGGCCGAGAACGTCGTCGGCTACTCGACATTGACCGAGTTCGCGCCCGCTGCCACCCGCGGCCGGTGGCTGGGCTTCATGGCGGTGGTGGTGGTGACCGGCCTGCCGGTCGCGGTGCTGGTCAGCACGGTAATGATCCCGGCGTTTGGCTGGCGCAGCATGTTCGTGCTGGGCGGCATTGGCGCGCTGGTCGTCTGGTATATCCGCAAGGCGCTGCCCGAAAGCCCGCGCTGGCTGGAATCGGTTGGGCGGAACGCGGAGGCCGAGGCGTTGCTGGTCAGGATTGAAGCCGAAGCGTCGCGGCATGGGACGCTGGCCCCGGTTGCGGCGTCGACTGCTTCGGCCCCCTCCCGAGCGTTGTCGACGCTGTTTATGCCGCCTTTGGCGTCCCGGATGGTGTTGGGGTGCATCACGCTGATCGTCATCAATACGCTGATCTATGGGTTCATCACCTGGCTGCCGTCGTTCTTCGTCAAGCAAGGGCTGTCCATCGCGGCGTCGTTCAACTTCACCTTGATCATGTCGCTGGGCGCGCCGGTCGGATCGGCGATCGGCGCGCTTACGGCGGACCGTTGGGGGCGGAAGCCGACGCTGATCGGGGCCTCGGCGGTGGCGATCGTGTTTGGGGCGATCTACCCGTTCGTCACCGATCCCGTGGTGCTGCCGCTGGTCGGCTTCGCTCTGACCGTGCCGATGTACGTGCTGGTGGCGCTGTTGTTCGGCATCTACATCCCCGAGTTGTTCCCGACCGAGGTGCGGCTGCGGGCGTCGGGCATCTGCAACACGTTCGGCCGCGGTGCGACGATCGTCACTCCGTTCCTGGTGGTCAAACTCTTTACCGATTATGGCGTTGTCGGTGTGCTGGCACTGATGATCGGATTGTTGTTCGTGCTGATCGTGGCGGTGATGGTATTGGGCATCGAACCGCGACGGCGCAGCCTGGAGGATCTGGGCGGAGGCGATGCGGCCGAGGATGGGTCCGTTCGGGCGCCGGCGATCGCGCGATAAGGGTTTCGGGATATGGATATGGTGGGCGTGCCGCAGGCAGATGCCGAACGGCTGAGGAAGCTGCGCGGGCGGGGGCGGTATACGGCGGATGAGCGGTTTATGGACGGCGCGTTCGACGGGGCTGCTTTCGCGGCCTTCGTGCGGACACCGCATGCTCATGCGCGGGTGCTGTCGGTCGATGTATCCGAGGCCGCGGCGATGCCTGGCGTGGTGCGGGTGCTGACGGCGGCCGATTGCGCGGGGCTGGGGAATTTCCCGGTCATGGATCGGATCGGCAAAGGGTTGGCTATTCCGTTCCGGCCGGTGCTGGCCGGCGATGTCGTGCGGCATCCGGGGGAGGCGGTGGCGTGCGTTATCGCTGAGACGCAGGCCGCGGCGCTGGATGCGGCCGAGGCGGTGTTGGTTGACTATGAGGCACTTCCCGCGGCGGTTGGTCTGGTTGATGGCGCGCCGCTGGTGCATCCGGGGGCGCCCGGAAATGTAGCACTGCGGCACGAGGCGGGTGACGCGGACGCCGTGCAGGCGGCGATGTCGGAGGCCTCGCTGGTGGTGGAAACCGAGATCACGCTGCCTCGGCTGGCGCCGGTGACGCTGGAGCCCAGGGCCGCGGCGGCCGCGTGGGATGCGGAGAGTGGCGTGTATATCGTTCGTGCGCCGCACCAGGGGGTGAATGAGATGCGGCGGGATTTCGCCGCGGTGTTCGGTTTGCCGGCGGATCGGTTTGTGGTGTTGTCGGGGGAAGTGGGCGGCGGCTTTGGACCGCGGAACATTGCTTATCCGGAGTATGCCGCGGTGATGCTGGCGGCTCGGTTGACCGGACGGGCGGTGGTTTGGCAGGGGAACCGCAGCGAGTCCTTTCTTACCGATATCCAGGGCCGTGGGGTGCGGGTGCGCGGGCGTTTGGCGATGGACGAAGCCGGGCGGTTTACGGCGTTGTCGATGGCTTATGACGCCGATCTGGGGGCGTATATCTCGCCGGTCGCTGTTTTCGCCAACGTTAACAATCCGTTGCAGTCGTTGACGGGATGCTATGCGATTCCGGCGGCGCATGCGGTGTTCCGGATGATGCATACCCATGCCGTGCCGACGGGGCCGTATCGAGGGGCTGGGCGGCCGGAGATGGCGTTGCTGGTGGAACGGCTGGTGGATATCGCCGGGCGCCGGTTGGGGCTGGACCCGTTCGTGCTGCGGGAGCGGAATATCATTCCGTCCGAGGCGTTTCCATGGACGCTGCCGAGTGGTGCTCGTTACGATAGCGGGGATTTTTCACGGATGATGCGGACCGCTCGGGCGGCATCCGACTGGGAGGGATACGCGGTTCGACAGGCGCCCGGTGTGCGGTTGGGGCGGGGGATGGCGCTGTTCATCGAGGTCTCGGGCGGCGGCGGGGCGCCTGATGACGCGGCCCTGACGTTGTCGGCGGTGGACGGGCGCGCGGCGCTGCGGATCGAGACGGTGACCGCCAGTTCGGGACAATCCCATGCCCGGACGTTCGCGCTGGTGGCGGGGCCGCGGCTGGGGTTGCCGGAGGTTTCGGTGTCGTTGATTGCATCGGATCCGGCGACCGGGTTGTCGGGGGCCGGGTCTTACGCGTCTCGCAGCACCATCGCGGCGGGGAGTGCGGTGGCGGCGGCGGCCGATGCGTTATCGTTGCGGCTGCGCGGCATGGCGGGGCTGCGGGCGAACTGCGCGCCGGAGGATCTGCATCTGGCGGATGAGTGCGTCTGTCGTGCCGACGGAAGTCCGGTTTGCCGGGTGGTCGATCTGCTGGCCGAACCTTTGTCGGAGACCGGGCGGGTGTTGCCTTCGCAGGCGTTTGCCTCGGGCTGCCATGTGGCTGAGGTGGCGGTGGATGAGGCGACCGGCGCGGCCGTGCTGACCCGGTATCTGGCGGTGGACGATGCGGGGGTGACGATCGATCATCAGGCGGCGGAGGCGCAGATCCAGGGCGGGATCGCGCAGGGTGTGGGGGAGGTGCTGGGCGAGGAGGCGGTGATCGACGCGGCTTCCGGCCAGCCCTATGCGGCCAGTCTGATGGACTACATGTTACCTCGGGCAAACGATTTCCCTGATTACCGGGTGATGGAATGCAACACACCGTCACCGTTCAATCCGCTTGGGGTGAAGGGGATTGGCGAGGCTGGAACGACCGGGGCACTTTGCGCGGTGACCAGCGCGGTGGCGGATGCGCTCGGCGGGCGGGACCTGCCGGCGATGCCGTTCACACAGGAGCGGTTGTGGCGGGTGATGCGGGGGTAGCGGCCTGGGTTGGGCGGCCTCGAAAACGTCAGGATATGGCTTGGATTTTTCGGCATCCTCGGACGACGTGTACGCGTCCACAAGGTCTTCGCTGCCGGCGATCCGCTCATAGGTTTTGAGTTCGTCTTGCTTCGCGGAGGACGTCAGAGCCCCTTCGGATGTTATCCAACTCGGCGTCAGGCGGCGGCGGGCTGCACCGGCATGCCCATCTCGGCGAGGATGTTCACCATTGCCTGCCCCCACAAGCGTTTGTTCAGGTCCTGCTCCGGGGCCGACATTGGCCGCGAGGGCAGGATGGAGGAGTGGCCGGCGGAGAGGCGGTCGCGGTGGGTCGCGATGACGGCCTTGGCGTGCTGGATTGCCTGTTCGGCGTCGTCGTCGG
>JAQGHW010000278.1 GCA_028291505.1 Rhodopila sp.
ACCGCGGTATCGATGCCGGTCTGCGTCGCCGGCGTCACCGGATAGTCCAGCTCGTGAAAATGCCTGATCACGCCGACCCGCACGCCCTTCAGCTCCCCGGTCAGCGCCGCCGAGTAATCCGGAATCGGCTGACTGGCGCTGGCGGGATCGGCCGGATCGTGGCCCGCGAGAACCTGCAGCATGATCGCGCAGTCCTCGGCGGTCCAGGCCATCGGCCCGATGTGATCCAGGCTGAACGCGGCCGGCGCGACACCGGCACGAGACACCAGCCCGTAGGTCGGCTTCAGCCCGGCGATTCCGCACAACGCGGCGGGACCGCGGATCGACCCGCCGGTATCCGTTCCAATACCACACAGAATAACCCCCGCGTCGACGGCCGCCCCGGTGCCGCTGCTGGATCCGGCAGTGAAATGATCCTGATTCCAGGGGTTGCGCGCCTGCGGCTTCGGCAGGTCGAACGACGGTCCGCCGTCGGCGAATTCATGTGTCGTCAACTTGCCCATCAGCACCGTGCCCGCCGCTTTCAGCGCGGCCGCGCAGGCCGCGTCGGCCGTCGGCACGTTGTCCTGCAGGATCGCCGACTGGCAGGTCGTGGCCAGGCCGGCCGTGTCGACAATGTCCTTCAGGCCGATCGGAATGCCGTGCATCGGCCCGCGCGGTCCGTCTTTCATAATGGCCGCCTCGGCCGCCCTGGCATCCGCCAGCGCGCGCTCCTCGGTCGGCAGCACGAACGCGTGGATCGTGTCTTCTGTCGCGTGCAGCCGCGCGAGGCAGGCTTTGGTCAATTCGACAGGCGAGAGTTTCTTCGCCGCGATCAGCGCCGCCGCTTCGGCGATGGTGGGGATGCTCATGTCAGGTCCGCCGCCGTAAAGCCATAGGTGTGGGCCAGTTCCGCCGTCCGGCCCCGCGGCTGACGCACCCGCGTCTTCATCGCGGCAAGTGCGTCATGAATCGTCCGGAGGTCGGCCTTCTGCGCATCGGTAAGCGACAGGCCGGCGGATTCCAGCAGATAGTCCAACGCATCATCGGTCAAAGTCGGTGGCATGGCGCGGCGTTCCTCTTCTTCGTCGATTTCAATCAGCATTCCTGTGCATAGACCGGTTTGCCTGAGCAGGCACAGGGCCAGACTTGTACGCGGGCAACAGGGAGATCCGGATCAGGCCGGCTCAAGCGGTGCGTGCAGTCGCGCCCCCGCGCAATGAATTCCCCCGCGATTGCCGATCTCGACGCTGCCGAAACGTTGCGCCAGGATCGGATCGAGCGGACGGGCATCCGGCGCGGCGAGCCACAGGCGCAGCAGATGCCGCTTGCGCTCCGGTTCGGGCCAGTCCTCGAACGCCGTGCGATCATGCAGGATGGTGTGGTTATGCAGGAACTGCATGTCGCCCGGCTCCAGCACCATGTCGAGCCGGAGCTCAGAATCGTTCGCCAATGCATCGAACAGGTCGAGCGCTTCGACGTCTTCCGGGCTGAGCCTTGGTGCATCCGGGTGGCGCTGGGACGAGTTGATGTTGCGCCTTGTGTAGCCCACCGAAAGCTGTTCGGCATAGTCGGTGAACACCGGTATCAGGTAGAACGGTCGCATGCCCTGCGGCACCTCGCCGCGCCGGTCGAAGGGCAACGGCGCGAACAGACGGCGCACCAGATCGGGCCGCTCCCCCGCCATCCGATTGTACATCGACATCGAGCTGACGATCGATGACAGGCCGCCGGCTTTGGCCTGCTGCAGGCACAACAGCCCGACGATGTCGCTGCCATCCGTGTGGAACATCTGCCGTTCGGCCGTGTGGTACGCACGCACGCTGGGGTCGACCGCAGCACTCGGGCCGCCAAGATCGCGGACGTGCCCAAGCAGGTGGCCTTTGGCATTTTGCGAGCACATCGCGCCAAAGTAGCGGCCGATTCCGCAATAGGCGATCGCGCTCTCCAGGATCGGCCTGCCGGCAACGGGCAAGCCGCGGATCAGCACGAAACCGCGCCCTTCGAGGATCTCCCGGCATAGCGCGTCCAGCGTGCGGCCGAAGGATGGCAGCGGGAAATTGCCTCGGGTGATGTCAGCGACGTCCCGCCCCTCCGTCAGCACCGCGGCGATGGCAGCCTCGATCTCGGCGATTTCGTCCGGGGACAGGGTGTAGGTCCATGTTTCCGGGTGCGCACGCAATGCCGCGCCAATCCAGGCCGATGGCCCATCGACCAGCGGCCGGGGTGGTTCATTCCGCGCGGACCCATTGACCCGATCGAGCATGATCGCATGCCTCCTTCGAACATGATGTGAAAGTCGAACATGATATGAGAGTCCAGTGCAATCCCCACGCCAACCCGTGCCCTCTGCTGCCACATCACAACGCTTATGGCACGGGCGTTGCCTATCACCGGCACCGCCGACCTAACGGCTACCGGGGATGCCTGAATGCGACGTCTCGTGACCTGCCTGCTGTTCGGGACGCTTGCTGTCTCGACGATCCCCGCCGCGCGGGCCGAGAGTTAACCGCTCTACCTGACCGAAGACGTGCCTGTCAGCCCGCCGATGACGACGCTTCCGTATAACGATTCCGCGGAACCTGAAGGCCGAGATGCTCGCGCAAGGTGCGTCCCGTGTAGTCTCGGCGAAACACGCCCCGCCGCTGCAATTCCGGAACGACGAAATGGCAGAA
>JAQGHW010000280.1 GCA_028291505.1 Rhodopila sp.
CCCGCGGTAGTGCGGGGGGGCTTGGCGTTCTGGGGATTCTTTGCGCGGCGGCCATCGCTGTATCGGCTTGCAACAAGGGGTGCCGCCGTGGGATTGGGCCTATTTGGAAGGAAGAAAGGTCGGTTTAGCCGGATGCCACTTGCGAGCGGCTGGACTGATGGCCGCGACATGCCCGCCCCCGAAGGCGACACATTCTTTGCGCGTTACGCGAAGGCTCAACGGGCCGGGCAAGTCTGATGAGCAAGCAGGCGATTCTGACCGCCATCCGCCGCGGCCTGAAGCGCGGGCCATTGCCGGCCGATCAGGTTGCGATGTTGCGAGGGCGGCTTGATCAGCATCCTCGGCATCTTATCCCATCACGGTCGCGGCTGCCGCATTCCGAGCAGGTCAAACTGTTCGTGCGGAACGTCGAGAAGGAGTTTGGTTCGGTCACGAGTGTCGAGGATATGGACGCGGTACCGGGTGCGGTGACGGATTACCTGGCGGCGCAGAATCTGCCCGGATCGATAATCATGGCGCCGCATCCAGAGCTGCAGGCAATTCCGTGGTCGGCACGTCCTCTGCTGGACATTCGGGAGGGCCGAGCCCAGGGCACAGATGCCGTCAGCGTGCAGCACGGGTTCGCGGGTATCGCCGAGACCGGCACCTTGATGCTGCCGAGTGCGCCGGAACGGCCAGTGACGTTGAATCTGCTGGCGGACACCGAGATCGCGGTGCTGCGTGCGTCGGCGATCGTGGGGGCCTACGAGGAAGCGTGGGACAAACTGCGGGCGGAAATCGGTGGAATACCTCGGAATGTGATGTTGATCACCGGTCCGTCCCGGTCAGCTGATATCGAACAGACGCTGGAGTTGGGGGCACATGGACCTAGGAGGCTACACATCGTCCTCGTGCAGGATACCGCGGGATAGTGTGCTGGTCGTATCCGTGTGATCCCCAAGCCTCCTCTTCAGAAGCTCCAATAATCGGACACTTCACGAACAAACCCCAGCCAGACCATGAACTAATTACATTCGTCTGGGCGGCACCTTGACGCTTCTCCACGTCTGGGTGGTAGGCTTCTTCCTGAGGAAGCGCCCGTCACCGCGTGTGAGGAGACGGCCGATGACATCGACTAGTACCAGGAAAATCGCTTGAGGCGCCGCCATTTCCTGGCAGCCTCCTCGGCGAGCCTCGCACTTCCCTCCTTGGTCCGCGCCGCGAGCGCCACCACGCTGAAATTCGTTCCGCAAATCGATCTTGCGTTTCTCGATCCGCATTGGACCACCGCCAACGTCACGCGCGGTCACGGCTACATGGTGTTCGATACGCTGTACGGGCAGGACGGAACATACACGCCCCAACCGCAGATGATCGAAGGCCACGTAATCGAAAACGATGGCAAGTTTTGGAAACTGACCTTGCGCGAAGGCCTTCTCTGGCACGACGGCCAAACGGTCCTCGCCCGGGATTGCGTTGCCAGCATCAGGCGATGGGCGAAGCGCGACGCATTCGGCGGCGCCCTGATGGCCGCGACCGACGAATTATCTGCGCCCGACGACCGAACGATCCAGTTTCGTCTGAACAAACCGTTTCCGCTGCTACCCAACGCGCTGAGCAAACCGACCACGCCATCACCCGTCATGATGCCGGAACGGCTGGCTAACACGGACCCCTTCAAGCAGATCACCGAAATGGTCGGCAGCGGACCGTTCCGATTTGTCGCGAATGAGCGGGTGCCGGGCGCTACCAATGTCTATGAGCGGTTCGAAAAGTACAAGCCACGCGATAGTGGCACGCCCGACTGGACCGCTGGCCCCAAAGTCGTTCATTTTGATCGCGTCGAATGGTCGACCATTCCGGACGCCGGCACAAAGGCTGCTGCCCTGCAGGCGGGGGAGCAGGACTGGTGGGAAAATCCAACCCACGATCTACTGCCGCTGCTGCGCAAGGACAAGAATATCAAGATCGCCGTCACCAATCCCACCGGCGCCGTCAACATGATGCGGCCCAATCACCTGCAGCCGCCGTTCAACAACCCGGCGATCCTGCGGGCGCTGTTCTACGCGATCGACCAGTCGTCGTTCATGGAGGCGATCGTTGGTAGTGATACGTCGATGTATTACACGCCCCATGGCTTCTTCTGCCCCAAGACGCCAATGGCAAGCGATGTCGGCCTCGATCCGTTGCGTGGACCACGCGACCTTTCCAAGGTCAAAGAGATGCTGAAGCAGGCGGGGTACGCCGGCGAGAAGATGTCGATGCTGGTCGCGACCGACTACGCCCAGTTCAAGGCGATC
This sequence comes from Rhodopila sp., assembly GCA_028291505.1. Classification (GTDB taxonomy): domain Bacteria; phylum Pseudomonadota; class Alphaproteobacteria; order Acetobacterales; family Acetobacteraceae; genus Rhodopila. The sequence goes on from JAQGHW010000280.1 coordinate 2,280, forward strand.
GGCGACGTCGCCGCGGATATGATGAGCCAGGCCGGCATGAACGTCGACTACGTCGCCACCGACTGGGGCACCATGCTCCAGCGCCGGAACAACAAGGGGCCGGTCGACCAGGGCGGCTGGAGCTGCTTCTTCACCGGATGGGAGGGCGAGGATCACATGAACCCTTCCAACCACTACGCGATACGTGGCAACGGTAACGACCCTTCGGCGTGGCCCGGCTGGTGTGTCAGCCCGCGTCTGGAGGAACTACGCAACGCCTGGTTCGACGCACCCGGAGTGGAGGCGCAACGAAAGGTTTGCCAGGACATGCAGCTTCAATGTATGGCCGATGTGCCCAGCTTGCCGCTTGGCCAATTCATCCAGCCGACTGCGTACCGTAACAGACTGACCGGGGTCCTGAACGGCTTCGCCACGTTCTGGAACGTTCGCCCTGCCTGATTTCCTCGGGCACACAGCTAGATTCTGACCGGATAGGAGTGATCATGGATCTGGGACTGGACGGACGCAAAGTGCTGGTGACCGGCGGAACCAAGGGGATTGGCCGCGCTATTGCCGACATGTTTGCAGCCGAAGGCGCTTCTGTCGCGATCTGCGCACGCGACATGGCGCAGGTCGAGGCCGTCACGGCTAAGCTTGGGCAGAATGGCCGCAAGGCGTTCGGTGCGGCCGTGGATGTTTCTGACGGCCCGGCAATCACCGCATGGGTCGGCGAAGCAGCCGTAGCGCTGGGTGGGATCGATATTGTTGTTCCGAACGTGAGCGCCCTGGCAGTCGCGGCCAGCGAGGAAGCGTGGCAAGCCGGCTTCCAAACCGATATCATGGGAAGTGTCCGGGTTGTCGACGCCGCAATGCCGTGGCTCGAGAAGTCGGATGCGGGCAGCATTGTCATCATCAGCAGCGTTTCCGGGCGCGAGGTGGACTTCGCGGCCGGCCCGTACGGCGCGTTCAAGGCCGCGCTAATTCATTACGCCCAGGGACTGGCCTTCCAACTCGCATCCCGCAACATCCGCGCCAACACTGTTTCGCCCGGCAACACGTATTTCCCCGGCGGCGTATGGGAGAAAATCGAGCAGGGCAATCCCGAACTGTTCGCGCAGTCGCTGGCACTTAATCCAACCGGACGGATGGGAACGCCAATAGAGGTTGCACGCGCAGTCGTTTTCCTGGCCAGTCCGGCGGCAAGCTTCATCACCGGAACCAATCTCGTGGTTGACGGCGCGCTGACCCGTGGCGTCCAGTTCTGAGGAGACCATCATGTCGAAGCATTACGAAATTCCGCCCACCCCGGAGAATATGGTTCTTGGCTACCTGGACGCGACCACCCCGCCAGTGCTGGAGGTCGACTCAGGCGACACGGTGCTACTTCATTCGTTTCCGGCTGGTGGCCGCGAAACGCTGCCCGAATTGTCACGGGTGCCGGCGAACTACCTTGCCGCATTGAATACGTTGCCGGCCGGCCCGGGCCCGCATTTCATCACGGGCCCCGTCTATGTGCGTGGCGCGAAACCGGGCGATACGTTGCAGATCGACATTCTCGACGCGAAGGTCTGGATGGATTGGGGATTTGTTTCGATCCTTCCGCTACTCGGGACGTTGCCGCACGAGTTCACTGAGTATGAAACGATCCACCCTACCGTGGATCATGCGCGTGGCGTTGCGACGCTGCCTTGGGGGACCGAACTGCCGCTGGAGCCGTTCTTCGGCATCATCGGTGTGGCACCACCGAAGGCTTGGGGCCGATGCGGCTCTCCGGTGCCCCGGGCTTTTGGCGGCAATATGGACAACAAGGAGCTGAAGCCGGGTACCACGCTCTATTTGCCGGTGTTCAACGAGGGTGCGTTGTTCATGGCGGGTGACGGGCACGGCATGCAAGGCGACGGCGAGGTCTGCATCACCGCACTCGAAATTGGCCTGTCGGGCACCTTCCGGTTGACCGTACGAAAGGACATGGATCTGGATTTTCCGTTCGCGGAAAATGAAACGCACCTGATGTCGATCGGCTTGGATGAGGACCTGGACGACGCGGCGAAGCAAGCGGTGCGGGAGATGGTGAAGCATGTCTGCAAGCGTACCAACCTGTCGCGTAACCAGGCCTATATGCTGTGCTCGCTGGCGGGCAATCTGCGGGTCACCCAGTTGGTGGACGGCAACAAGGGCATCCACATGATGCTCGCCAAGGCACATTTGTAACCATCCCTGACCCAGCCGAGGCCGGGCCTGCTTGTCGATCGGCCCTTGATGGTTTTCCAGTCGACGCCGCGCTCGAACGCTGCGGCGGCTCGGTAGATCGTTGCCTGGTCGAAGAGTTTTCCGATCAGCATCATCCCGGCCGGCAAGCCGTCCACCGTGCCGCTCGACTATACGAAATTGTGAAATCCCAGAGCGACGCGAAGGCCTCAGCGAACGATGTCAAATCCAGCCAATTGCGCATAACCCTTGATTATACCAACGAGTTCCGCTTCCGTTGCCACATCCTCGAGGCGGGCGAAGCCCTGCGGCGCGCGTGCAGCGACAAGATCCACAACCCGCTCGGGACCACCCACCCGGTTCGACCGAACCACTGCCGCCGTCGCCAGCAGCCGTTCCGCTTCATAGGCAGCCAGTGCGTCGGGGACTGGGTGCGCAGCCAGCAGATCGGCCAGGCAGCGCGCATCGAGGATCGCCTGGGACGCCCCGTTCGACCCAACTGGATACATCGGATGTGCCGCATCACCCAGCAGCGTCACCCGACCCTGTGTCCACCACGGCAGCGGGTCGCGGTCGCACATCGGATACTCGAAGATCTCCCCGGTCGTCTGGATCAACTGCCCGACGTCGATGAATCGCAAGTGCAGGCGCTCGGCCAAATGCCGAAACGCTTCATACTGACCCGGGCGCGACCAATTCTCGCGCTGCGGCGGCGCGTCCCCGGCCTCAGCGACCTTGGCATAGATCACCCAGTTGGTCAGCCGTGTGCTGGAAGTCTCGCCGGGACCGATCGGGTAGAGCACAAGCTTGGTCACGGCATCGCCGGCAATGACCATGCTGTCCCCCTCATCGAAGGCCGGCCAATCCACCGCCCCCCGCCACATCTGGATGCCGTTCCAGCGGATCCCCGAATCGTTCGGATGCAGGCTGGCACGCAAGGTCGAGTGGATGCCATCGGCGCCGACCAGCGCGTCCCCTGTGGTTTCCTCCAACTTGCCGTCCGGGCTCTGGAACCGAGCGACGACCTGGCCGGCCTCCTGCCTGTAGCCAACCAAGCGTTGCCCGGGCTGTGGCGCTGCTGCCCCGAGACGCTCGCTCGCCTCCTGCCAGAGCATGGTGTGCAGCCGGCCGCGATGAACCGAGAATTGCGGCACATCGTGGCCGGCAAATAGTCCGCGCGGCTCCGACCAGATCTGTTGTCCCAGATGGTTGCTGTAGGTCAGTTGGCGCGTGCGGATCGCGATCTCATCGAGCCGGGGCAGCAGCCCGAGCGCGGCCAGTTCGCGGATCGAGTGGGGCAATGCGTTGATACCCACGCCCAGGGGCTTTATTTCAGCCGCGGATTCATAGACCTGGCAGGCGATGCCTTGCTGGTGCAGCATCAAAGCCAGGGTGAGTCCGCCAATGCCGCCACCAGCGATGATAATCCGCATGTCCTGTCGCCCCCTGCCTAACTCAGCCCGGAGGCGGCAGGAAGTATACGTTGTACTCCGCCGCGATCCGTACCACTTCGCCCGGATCCGCGACCCTGTCGATCTTCACGAACAGGTCGTAAAGCCTCCGGGATGGCGCCACCCAGAACAGCGCTCTGGTATTGGCGGCGCTGTTGTTGAAGATGCCATGTTTCGATCCCATCGGCATGCGGATCAGATCGCCAGTGGAGGCTTTCAGCTCCTCGCCGTCCAGCCACAGATCGAAATCGCCTTCCAGCACGCGGATAAATTCGTCCTGGTCGGGATGGAAATGCGGTGGCACGAAGGTACCAGGCGGGAAGAGGGTATCGAAGGCGAAAGACGCATCGGACAACTGCACCGGCTTGTAGGTTTGCCCGAGAATGTCCCAGGCGACATTGTCCAGGCTCTCGCCGTATCGGGTAATCCCCAGTTCAACCGCCATGTGCTGTCTCCTTCATAGATGCAGGTATTTGTCGCGAATGCCTGGCGCGGAAGCCAGCGCCGCGCTGCTGCCAGTCCACACCGAACGGCCCTTTTCCAGCGGTCAGCCAAGCGCAGCACAGCCGACAGGTTCTTGTCGATGACCAAAATCGTCTGCCCTTCCGATTTTAATGCCGCCAGCACGGCCCAGATTTCCGCCCGAATGACCGGCGCGAGGCCTTCAGTCGCCTCGTCAAGGATAAGCAACCGAGGGTTGGTCATCAGCGCGCGTCCAATCGCCAGCATCTGCTGCTCACCACCCGACAGCCGGCTGCCGAGGTCACGACGCCGCTCCTTCAGACGCGGGAATAGCTCCCATACACACTGCAACGTCCAGCGCGGATCGGTGGAACCTCGCCGTGCGGCGGTGGCAACCAGGTTTTCCTCGACCGTAAGCGTGGGGAAAATCTGCCTTCCTTCGGGCACCAGCCCCACCCCGCGTCGCGCGATACGGAACGATGTCAGGCCGGCTATCGGCTGTCCCTCGAACTCCAACACTCCGCCCCATGGCGGCAGCAGGCCGATCATGGCGGCGATCGTGGTGGTCTTGCCCATTCCGTTTCGGCCAAGCAATGCAAGCACTTCGCCAACGCCGACTTCGAGCGAAACATCGAACAGCACCTGGCTTTCGCCGTAGCCCGCCGCGAGGTTTTCGACTTTGAGCATCATGCAAGCAGGTCTTGGCCCAGCCAGATACGCCGTCCGCACCTCCGGGTGATCGCGGATCTCGTCGGGTGACCCGGTGATGACGATTCGGCCAGAGACAAGGACCGAAATCCGGTCCGCCAGCGCGAACACGGCCTGCATGTCGTGCTCTACCAGCAGGAGACCAAAGCCGCCCCGCAACGATCGCAGCAGCGCCACCAGCCGCTGGGTTTCCTCCGCGCCCGCTCCAGCGAGCGGTTCGTCGAGCAGCAGTAGCTTCGGCTGCGTCGCCAACACCACAGCAAGCTCCACCTGTCGCTTCTCACCATGCGACAGAGTTCCGGTCAACGTGTCTGCTTGATGGCCAAGACCGACCTGATCCAAGACAGCACGGGCGGCTCGGTTCAATGCAACCTCATGCCGAACCCGCTGCAGGAACCGGAAGGACGACCCGCTGCGCGCCTGGACCGCCAGCGCCACGTTCTCAAGCGCGGTGAAGCCGGGAATGACGCTGGTGACCTGGAACGACCTTCCCAAACCGTGGCGGACACGGCGAGGCAGGCTCCAAGGGGTGACATCACGGCCGGCGAGACGGATTGTGCCGCCGTCCGGTCGCAACGTCCCGCTGATCAGGTTTATCAGCGTCGTCTTGCCCGCTCCGTTTGGCCCGATGATCGCGTGTCGTCCGCGTAGCCAAAGAAATGAAACACCAGTTCGAAATGGTCGGGCCCCTTCGGCAACAATTGCCGGGCCACTAGCGTGTTGTGGATCTGCTGGATCACCAACTGGGGAAAGATCGGCTGGATATGGTTGGTGGTGATCTCCTCGTATTCCTGGATCATGCCCAGGATGGAGTCGTCCTCCAGCCGAAATCCCTCATCGTATGAACGGATCTGTTGCGCCTTGTAGTCGGCCGAACTGTCCTGATCCTGGTTCTTCGAGACATAGATCACGCTGCTCAATCCGTGCGCCGCATCCCCACTCCGGATTTTCATGCAAAATCCGGTTCAACAAGTGGAAGATCAGGCCAGACAAGCAGGCCGCCGATCGATCGACGCGTGATCCATGTTCGGCGGAACGGGTCTGTGCCGGATTATCTCGGAGTGCCGATTTGGTCCAAACCATACAGCGCGGCGCCAAGAAGGGCGGCCTGGGTCGTAATGACCTTCACCGGTACTTTCGCCAGCAAG
>JAQGHW010000335.1 GCA_028291505.1 Rhodopila sp.
TGCTCGAATTGTGCCCTCAGCACACCCGCATCGGTGTCCTGGACCCGGGTCATATCGAGTTGCGTCTGGGCTTGCGCCACGTCGGATTCGGGCGCCTCGCCTCCCGCCAGACGGTTCCGGGTCAGGCGCAGCGCATCGGTGTAAGCCTTCACTGTGTCGTCGAGCAGACGCTGCTGCGCATCGGCGCTGCGCAGCTCGATATAGTCCAGGGCCAGTTCCGCATGCAGGCTGAGACTGACGGTTTCCAGGTCTGCGTCGGTGGCCTGCGCCTCTTCACGCGCCGCCGAGACGGTGCGCCGAATGCGCCCCCACAGATCGAGCTCGTAGTTCAGGTCGAACCCCAGTTGCAGTTCGCCCTCGGGCGGCGGATTCGGGATCAGGAAATAGGGCTGATGGCTGGAGTCCTGCAATGAGCTGGTATTGGTGGCCACCGAAATGGTTGGGAACTCGCCGGCACGCTGGTAGCCGATCATGGCGCGTGCCTCCCGGAAATGCGCGTCGGCGATCTTCAGGTTCTGATTCGAAACGGTGAGTTCATCCTCCAGCGTATTGAGCTGCTGGTCACCGAAGATCTGCCACCACGGGCCGCGGCCTATTCCGTCGCTGGGTTGGGCCGGGCGCCACGTGCCGGCCGTCTTGTAATCGACCGGTGTCGCCTCCTTGAAGATATCGGTCATTGGGACTGTGGGCGTTTGGTATTTTGGCCCGACGGTGCAGCCCGCCAGCAGTAACCCGAGCATCCCGGTGAATGGCCGCCGCATCACGCAGTCCCGGCCGGCTTGCTGCCCACCAGCCGCACGGCGGTGCCGCCGATCAGCGAGTCAGACGGGTTGAGGATGATCTGGTCACTCGGCTGGAGGCCGGACAATACCTCCACCCGGTCGCCGTAGTCGCGGCCGATGGTGATCGGCACCAGCTCCGCCTTACCGTCGCGCACGACGCCAACACGCAAGCCCTCGCTGCGAAACAACAAGGCGTTGGCAGGGACCGTCATGGACTGGGCCCGCCCGGGCAGCATGAAATGGACGAATACATAGGCCCCGGGCAGCAGTTTCCCTTCAGGATTATCCACGTCGACCTCGACCAGCAGTGTGCGTGATGTGGGATTGATCGCCGCGCTGGTGCGCGCCAGGTTGCCGTGGAACACCTGGCCCGGATATTCATCGAGCGTTATCGTGGGCGTCGCGCCGGCCTGCATGGCGGGGGAGTCGATTTCGGGTACGGCCACATAAATGCGCAGTGTCTTGGTCGCCGTCATATGGAATAATTCAGTCGTCGGCGCGCCGGCCCCGGCGTTGATCAGGTCACCGACATCGGTGTTGCGTGCGGTGACCTCGCCGTCAAATGGAGCATAGACGTTTTCATAGGATTGCATCTCCTCCAGCCGTGCGACTTCGGCCTGTCGGGATGCAACGATTGCCTGGTCGGCATTATAGGAACCGGCCGCATTGTCACGCTCCTGTGTCGAAACGGACTGGCTCTTCAGCAGGCTCGCCGTGCGTTGCGCGGTGATGCCAGCCAACCGCGAATTGGCCTGGGCGGTCTCCAGGTCGGCGCGCGCCTGACGAAGCTGGGCATCGAGTTCCGGCGTCTCGATCTGGGCGAGCAACTGGCCTTGGCGAACATGGGCGCCGATGTCGAAGTACCAGCGTTTCAGATAGCCGTTGGTGCGCGCATAGATCGGGGTGTCGGTAAAGGGCATGGACTGGCCGGGCAGCACCAATTCCTGGTCTGTCGCGTCGTTCCCCGGATGTACGACGTCGACGATCGGCACCGCTTCTTCAGTGGTTGTCGCTGCCAGGCTGGCCTCGGCGGCGGCGCGATGGTCGATGCCGTAATAAATTCCGGCCCCAAGCAGCGCGGCCACGACAACCACACTCAGCACAGGCGCTGTGCGTCGCCGGGTCGGCGGCGGGGGTACGCCGTCCCCCGTTCGCCCGACGATGTCGGACACGTCTGGTTCCTGAAGCATCACGTCAGCCAACTCCTCATGCCGCATTTGTTGGGTCGCCAGATCCCGTCGAGAGGCCTTCGTTCCGATGCCGGCGGTGCATCAGGGAAAACACGGTCGGAACGAAGATCAGCGTGGCGACGGTGGCCAACGACAGGCCGCCGATGACAGCGCGACCGAGTGGCGCGTTCTGCTCGCCGCCTTCGCCCAGGCCGAGTGCCATCGGTAGCATGCCGATGATCATCGCCAGCGAGGTCATCAGCACCGGCCGGAAGCGGGTGAACCCTGCTTCGATCGCCGCCCGTACCGAGTCGCCATGGACCGCGAGGCGGTCGCGGGCGAACGAAATCATTAGAATGCTGTTGGCGGTGGCGACGCCCATGCACATGATCGCGCCCATCAGCGCCGGCACGCTGAGTGTCGTTCCGGTGAAGAACAGGCACAGCACGATGCCCGCCAGCGCTGCCGGCAGCGCGGTGATGATGATGAACGGATCGAGCCATGACTGGAAGTTCACCACGATCAGCAGGTAGACGAGCAGGATCGAGAAGCCGAGGCCGGCAAGCAGGCTCACATAGGCCCCGCGCATGGTTTCGAGCTGACCGCGCATGGTAACGAAGCTGCCGCGTGGCAGCAGGTGACGATTGGCATCGACGATACGCGCGATGTCGCGGCCGGCGGCACCAAGATCGCGTCCTTGGACGTTGGCGTAGACATCGACCACGCGGCGGATGTTGTAATGGTCGACTGCCGCCATCTCGGTCGAACGCTTGATGGTGGCGAGATCCGCCAGGATCGCCGGCGCTCTTTCGGTTGGTCCGGTGACCGGAATGTCCTGCATGTCACGCAGCGATTGAATGTCGTATTGCGGTGCCTGGGCGGCCAGATTGTAGCTGACACCGTTCTGCTGGTTCAGGAAAAACATCGGGGCCGTCTGGAAGCTGCCGCTCAGGGTATCCAACACGCTGTCGGCCACGTCGCGCTCGGTCAGGCCGTTCTGTTGCGCCTTGGTGCGGTCGACATTGATATCGAGATCCGGATAGTCGA
>JAQGHW010000360.1 GCA_028291505.1 Rhodopila sp.
CCAGGGTCGCATCATCGTTACGGCATTGATAACCGCACGAAATACCAGCGCCGAGGCACTTACCAGGCTGGCCGCCTGACGAAAATCTTCGCAATTCGAGGGGATTTTTGAGGTTAGTAATACAGAGCGATCCGTGAGCAGATGAAAGCTCGGCCTGATGCGACGCTGGAGGAGTTGCGGACCTGGCTGCTGGAGACGCACAAGGTATCCGCCAGCACCACGCTGATGTGGGAAACCCTAGGCCAGTTGCGTTTGACACTAAAAAAAAACCCTGCATGCGGCGGAGCAGAACCCGCCCGACGTTGCCCAGGCCCGAAAAGAATGGCGGGAAACCCAACCCAGCCTGAAGCCTGCAAAGCTGGTCTTCATCGATGAAACCTGGGCCAAAACCAATATGGTTCGTGTCCGGGGCCGCTGTGAGCGTGGCACCCGGCTGATCGATACCACACCCCATGGTCACTGGAAGACCTCGACCTTCATCGCCGCGTTGCGGGAAGACGGTCTCGTCGCCCCTGCCGTGTTTGGCGGCGCAATCAACGGCGACTTGTTCCTGTGCTACGTCGAACAGGTTCTGGCCCCAACGCTGCGAACGGGCGACATCGTCGTGATGGACAATCTGTCTTCCCACAAAAAGCCCGCTGTGCGTCAAGCCATCGAGGCCGTTGGCGCAACTCTGAAGTTCCTCCCCGCCTATAGTCCTGATCTCAACCCCAATTGAGCAGGTGCCACGACTTGCTGCAATCACGTTGATTGTCTTCTGTTTTACCCGAACCGCTGGAGTGCAGGTTCTGCGGGATCCACCAAGCCTGTTCTATCCGTTAGTATAAAACAACGAACATACCAATCCTCCCACACTCGCCGGCATTTCGAGTGGACTGAAGAATATTCCTCTGGGCAACGATCCGGGATGGTATGTTAATTTTGGGGGCAGTCTTCGCGAGCGGTTAGAGAGGTTTTCAAACTCGGCATTCGGATTCCGTGGGCTGGCGGCGTCTCGAACGAAGATTACATTCTGCATTGGCTACTGCTGAGGGGGGGACCTCCACTTCGGCCCCTATGTCAGGACCTTCTTCCAGTTTGGCGATGAATTGGAGGCAGGCCGGCTACCGGGTCCACAGCCCACCGACATCGACCGAGGCGATCTCGCGCAAGGCTTCTTCCAGTTCAATCTGCCGTCTGGTGACAACTCGACCCTAAACGTTCGCGCTGGACGGCAGGAAATGGTATTCGGCTTCAATCGGCTCGTCGATATCCGAGAGGGGCCTGACATACGCCAGAGCTTCGATGGTGTCCGCGCGTGGATCACGATCGGGGATGCACGGATAGGGTGATGTATCGTCTGCTGAATCCTGGATCATGCCTAACAGGCTGCGTCTTTTGAAGGAATTTACGCATGCACCTCAACCTTGACGGCCGCATCGCACTCGTCACCGGTGGCTCACGCGGTATCGGCGCCGCCATCGCGCTGGTCCTGGCCGAGGCTGGCGCCGCAGTCGCGATTAACTATAGGGAACGCGCCGTCGACGCCGAGAGAATTGCCGCGGCCGTCACCGCCATCGGCCCCCGAGTGATGACGGTCGCCGCGGATGTGTCCAACGGCGAAGCAGTTGTTTCGATGATTCGCACCGTGACCGAAACACTCGGTCCCATCGACATTCTGATCAACAACGCCGGCATTGCCCTTATCCGCGGCATTGACGACCTGACCGAGGCCGACTTCGACCAGACGATTTCGGTCAATCTAAAATCCGCGTTCTTGTGTACGCAAGCCGTCCTGCCGTATATGCGGGCGCAAGGCTGGGGCCGGATAGTCAACATTTCGTCCGGCGCGGCTAGGGGCGCAGGCGGGGTTGGCTTGCACTACAATGCCTCAAAGGCTGGCATGGAGGGTCTTACTCGAGGCTATGCCGCCCGCCTTGTGAAGCAGGGCATCACCGTCAATGCCGTGGCGCCATCGCTGATCGAGACTGACATGGTCACATCTGGCCTCGCATCCTCGGCCAGCCGCATTCCGGTCGGCCGTTTCGGCACCAGCAAGGAAGTGGCGCAAGTCGTCCTGATGCTGATCGGCAACGCCTACATGACCGGACAGACGATCGCGCTGTCCGGTGGCATGGCGTTCAATTGAGCAGATGCCAAGCCGGTCGCTTCAACCGCCGTGCCGCCAATGCCTCTTCCAGCGATCGGTTGGGCATTTGGATTGTATCCCCACGACGTAGTAGCCGTGGGTTTGAACCGCCCGAATGACCGGATCGCCTGAACCCAGTTGGGCCGAAGATTCACCAGCGCCGAGATACAAAGATGCGGCTTGGCTGGACTTCCGCCAGGGCGCGAATTTCTCGGGGAGGTTCCGCCCCGTCGTGTCCCTCGTGAAGCCGAATACCTCGAGATCCAAATCCGATTGAAAACGATTGATCATGGTGCTTTTCGATGAACATTCGTTTGGCAGACGTAGGTAGGTATTTGCAACCGGTTCGTTCTGCTGGTGACGAACTAGTGTCAACTAGTTGGTTTTTTAATGATACGCAATGATCCCGACAGGCATCGATGCGGATGCTCTTGTTGCAGGTGAGTGGGCGCACGATCGTTGGCAGCGCTTATCGCTGCGTTTCGCGCCAATGCTGCCCCCTCCCGAGATGCGTGGCGCGTGGTAGTTTTGCGCGCACCGCATCGGCCGCTTCGGCGACCGGCCCGAAAGCGGACGGTCGTCGCCACTATGACCCGCCCTATATATGGGTGGGGTGGAGCAGGCCACAGATTTCGTCTTGAGCAGGCGGCACAACGCGACGTGGTTCGCTTCGAAATGAAGAACGAGGGGTCGACTTCACTAGCCTCGACGGACTCCGGGAGTATGAACCACGGCTACAAGCAGATCCTCTGCGGCGTCTGGCCACACGCAAAGACCAAGCCCGACCTGATATTGAATCCTCAAGTTGAAGGGTTTCGAAAGGACTCAGGGTGCGGCAAACCGTCGGGGATTGGGCCGTTGGGCTTTTCACATCTGCGGCAATCCACATATCCGGAAGCAAGAACTGACATATTTCCTCCTATCCTCACCACCGCACCAGTGTGCGCCCGGCAGGACTCGAACCTGCAACCGAGCGGTTATGAGCCGCCAGCTCTAACCAATTGAGCTACAGGCGCGCACGGCCCCTTAATGCCCGCACCCGCAACCCCGCGTCAACGCGAAGCGTCAGCCCTTGCCGGGAGACCGGTATTCCGCATTCCTGTAATCCCACCAGCGCAAGGGTATCAAGCCATCGTTGCCGCGCCGTCACCGCGTGCGAACGCCCCAGGCGCTAGCTCATCGAACCGCTGGCCGGCGACGTTCTAAGCGCTTTTGATCGCCACCAACATTGCCGCCTGGGCATGGGCGTACCAAGCCGTCGACGCAGACCATATCGCTGCGATCGACAATGCCGTGCGCAAGCTCATGCAGGACGGCGAGCGTGCGATCGACGCCGGCCTCTTGTTCTCGCTCGGTCATTCGACAGTGGGTGTCCTCACCTCGCTCGCAATCGCGGCCACTATCGCGGCGGCGCAAGGCGGCCCGGAGGCGTTCAAGGCTATTGGACGCGCCATCGACACGTCGGTTTCCATCATCAACCTGGCGATTCTGCGCGGCGTCGCCGCGACCCAAGCGGCACAAGGCATGTCCCGCTGGCATACGCTGGCCTTTCCGGCACGATGTACCGCCGGCATGGCGTTAGTGGACACGACGGACAGCATTCTGATGGTCGGTGCCTGCGATCGGGCATTGGTCCAGCCGCTGCGCAAGCTATGGCGACAACGTCACCATCACCATGGTCTCGGGTCTCATCGCGCTGTTGATCGGCGGCATTGAGGCGCTTCGTCTGCTGGTCGATCGACTCGGATGCGAAGGACGGATCTGGTCGATCATTTCCGGCCTGAACGGCGACTTGGCAAATCTCGGTCTGGCCGCGGTCGGCATCTTCGCGGCGACATGGGGCGTTTCGCGATCGTGTATCGCTGGAGGGGTTACGATTGCCTAATGCCGGCGCGGTGCCAACGGAATAACGCGAGCCCCCTTTGATCCGGCTCCGGCGTTTGCTCAAGTACGAAATGATCTCAAGTGGGACCGGCACCGCGAGAGCAGCAGACCGGGCGGCCGTGGGCAAGAGGAAGTGCTACACCGTGAAAATTACCATGGCGGCGGGGCACATATACCAAACGTCGTGGACCGCAGGCCAAATCGATCTTCGTCAAAATAAGCGGACAGACCAACGGCTAGCCGTGGCGCGGGGAGGGTTGGTGACCATGCCGCCGCGAGGTCCGTCATCACGGGCCCAGATTTCCAAAGAAATGCTGCGTGCTGACCGCCTGCCTTAACCTTTCATTAGTGATCTCCGCTTATCCATGAGGTTGCTGGCAAAAAAAGCCGGAGGGTTGGTGGCAAAAGGCGCCAGACGTTTGAGCATTCATTCTGTTAGGATATTCTTCCCATGGCCTCCGTCACCAGCTTGACACCTGCTCAAATCGCGGGTCTGCCGACAAGCGCAATCGCCGCATTAACGACCGCGAATGTCAGCTTGCTCACCACGGCGCAGCTGGCGGCCTTAACCTCGGCGCAGATCACGGCTTTGGGCACTGGCAACATCACCGCGAGTGCCTCGGGCAGCATCAGCGCGCTGGGCAGCGCGGCGCTGGCCGGGCTGTCGGCGGCGGAAGCCGGGGTGCTGAGCACCGGGCAGATCGCCTCGCTGGGATCGGCCCAGCTGGCGACGCTGAGCAGCACCGCGCTGACCGGGATCGACCTGGGGATCACCGCGATCGGCACGGCGGCGTTTGCCGGTCTGGGATCGGCGCAGCTGGCAGCACTGGCGACCGACCAGGCGGCGGCGCTGACCACGGCGCAGGCCTCGGC
>JAQGHW010000679.1 GCA_028291505.1 Rhodopila sp.
GCGTAAACCCGCGATGCTTGCGCCAAAGTGCCAACAGCGTTGCGGCCGCGAGATAGGCGTCGGCATCGACGCCGGACGACGTTTGAAGCTTACCGACCGCGAATGGCCGCCTCCGCGTCGCGCGCATGGATCAGGTCCTGGTAGTCTTCCGCGCTCATCGTCACCGGATGCTGTCCGTCGGGCGAGATCGTGGTCTGAATGGTCGTGGTCTACGTCCCTTCGCTCTTCCGGCATCCACGCTTGCCGAAATTGACATACCGGTTGGGCTCTCGCCATACTGACTGGTATCCCTGGACTGGAGGCCGGCTATGAAGCTGATGTGGTTCCACCTGATGCCTTACACGGAGCTGCCGGAAGATTTCCGCGACGCCAATCCGTCGGTCTGGGTGGACATCCATTCCTCGCTGTTCGACCCGAAGCGCGCCCACCTGATGTACAACGACTTCATGGATGAGCTGGAATATGCCGCCGAAGTCGGTTTCGATGCGGTCTGCGTGAACGAGCACCATTCCAACGGCTACGGCCTGATGCCTTCGCCGAACCTGATCGCGGCCTCGCTGGCCCGCCGCACCACCGATACGGCGATCTGCGTGATGGGCAATTCGCTGGCGCTGTACAATCCGCCCACCCGCGTGGCGGAAGAGTTCGCAATGATCGACTGCATCTCCGGCGGGCGGCTGATCGCCGGTTTCCCTGTCGGCACGCCGATGGACACATGTTACGCGTACGGGACTAACCCAAGCCAGCTGCGGCAGCGCTACCATGAAGCGCATGACTTGGTGATCCGCGCCTGGACCGAGAAGGACACCTTCGCCTTCAACGGCCGCTTCAACCAGCAGCGCTACGTCAACATCTGGCCGCGCCCGGTACAGAACCCGCACCCGCCAATCTGGGTACCCGGCGGCGGTTCGGTGGAGACCTGGCGTTGGTGCGCCGAAATGAACTACGTCTACTGCTACCTGTCCTACTACGGCTACAAAGCCGGCCGAGCGACCATGGACGGTTTCTGGTCAGAAATGGATCGGCTGGGTAAGGACCGCAATCCGTACCAGGCTGGCTTCCTTCAGTTCGTCGGCGTCGCGGAGTCGCGCCAACAGGCGCTAGACCTGTACAGTGAGGCCGCCGAATATTTCTACGGCCGTTGCCTGCATGTCGATCCCAGATGGGCCACACCGCCCGGCTACACCAGCGAAGGCAGCCAGCGCGCCGGCATCGAAAGCCAGATCAGGCAAGCCGCCGACTCCGGCGTGCGTGGCAAATCGACCGGTGAACGTTTCGCCTCCGTCGCGCGCGAGATGGATGCGATCGTGGAAAAAGGCTACGTCATCATCGGCTCCCCCAATGAAGTGGCCGAACAACTACGGGAAGTGGCGACCCAGCTGAACGTCGGTCACCTGATGCTGCTGCTGCAATACGGCAACATGAGCAAGGATCTGACCCGCTACAACACCAAACTGTTCGCCGAACAAGTCATGCCGAAGCTGAAGGACGTCCACGCACGCTGGACCGACCACTGGTGGCCTCAACCGATGGAGACCGGCCAACGGGCCGAAGTCCCTGCCTATATGCCCAGGCTGGCGGCAGAGTAACAGCGTGGCGATGCGATCGACCGAAGCGTAAGACCCCAACCAGACGCGGAGCGAAACGTGACCGAACCCGAAACGTTGACGATCGACGTCAACGGATTTCCAACGCGCATCTGGCGCAAAGGCTCCGGCCCGAAGATCGGTTTCCTGGCCGGCTTCGGCGGGCTGCCCCGCTGGGTGCCGTTCCTGGAACAACTGGCCCGATCACGCACCGTGATCGTGCCGTCGCTACCCGGATTTCCCGGTGGCGACCGCGGTCACTCGGTGCTCGATTCGCATCTGGACTGGCTGCTTGCGGTGCGCGACATCCTCGACCAGGCCGGCCTGTCCGGGGCCGACCTGGCCGGCAGCTCCGTCGGTGCCTCGCTGGCGGCGGAGGTCGCGGCGCTGTGGCCGGCAACCATCGGCAAGCTGGTGCTGATCGCGCCGTTTGGGCTGTTCGACGAGAAAAATCCGCCGACCGACCCGTGGGCACAGCGCGGCGACGCGGTGCCGGGGTTGATGTGCGCCGATCCCGAAATCTGGAAGGCACTGAAATCCCCGCCGGAGGGTGCCAACTCCATCGAGTGGCCGATCGAACAGGTCCGCGCCAACGAAGCCGCCGCCCGGATCTTCTGGCCGCTCGGCAACACGCGGATCGAGAAGCGCCTGCGCCTGATCAAGGCCCCAACGCTGTTGCTGTGGGGCGAGCAGGACAAGGTCATGCCCCGAACTTATGCGGAGGTGTTCGCCAAGGGTATCGCCGGCCCAACCACGACGCGGATCATCGCCGGCGCCGGGCATCTGGCCGAACTCGACAAGCCGGCCGAGGTGGCCCGGGAGGTGCTGGGGTTCCTGGAAGCGGGATAGGCGACGCGCCCTCCCATTCGTTAATAACCTATTAACCAACCAAAGTTATGATCCCCCCTCCGTATCCGCGAGGGGGGCCGCATGGCGCGTCCAAAAATCAGCGCGTTCGTGATCACCTTCAACCGGGCCAACATCCTGGGCACGTGTCTGCGTGCGCTCAGCTTCGCCGATCAGTTGATCGTCGTGGACAAATCCTCGACCGACGGGTCTCGCAGCATCGCCGAGGCCTGCGCGGATGAGGTCGTCACCGTCCCCTGGACCCCCACTGTGGAGGAAACCCGCACGCTGGCGTTGTCGCTGTGCCGGCACGAGTGGATCCTGTTCATGGACGACGACGAATGCCTGAGTGCTGCGGCCGAAAGCCGCATCGTTGCCGAACTCGAAGATTCGACCGCCGACATCTACGAATTTCCGCTGCGCCACTACATCCTGGGCCAGCATGATGAGCGGGCGTACTACTGGCCCGAACACCATGCCAGGCTGTTTCGACGGGGGGCCATCACCTTCTCCCGCACGGTCCATGCCGGGATCCTGCGCCACTCCGACCGCGTGGCGCGGTTTGGCGCGTCCGACGGCGTCTGCATCCACCATCTGTCGCATGCCGACGTCAGCGGATGGATCGAGAAGACGAACCGCTACACCTCCCGCCTCGACCGGGTCGGCATCAAAGCGGGGGCCGACGGCTTCGCGGCCTTCGCGCATGAGCGGATCGACTATTGGATGGCACGCGGTTCGGATAAATCCGCGGATGGCTATCCAGCCGCGGTCGCACTGCTGCGTGCGGTCTACGATATGGTCGATGCGGTGAAAGCCTGGGAGACCGAAGCCGGACTGGATGGAGCCGCCTTGTTCGCGCAAAGCTGTGCGGCTCTGGACGAGGCACGCCCGCGCCGCGAACGAAGCTGCCCTGCCGAGGTTGTGGAGCAACACTCGACTGGAATCGTTTAAACTTCGTAGATCCGGTCGAACGCCGAACGGTCTTCACACAGGGGTTAGTCTTCACACAGGGGTTATAAAAGGCGACGTCGCGGCGTAGGTTCCGGGAAGCGCAACGGCGAAGCGGAGCCTTTCAGATGCACATCCCTAGCCGTCGGCGGGCCATGACGCTGGCGTCGTCCTTTGCCGCGGCATTTCCCTTCCTGACCAGCGGCAGGGGTCGAGCGCAAGTCAAACCTGGCGCCGTCGTTTTCGAGATGGCGGACTTTACCAAGAACGTTCCGGATCCCGATGCCGCTTTTGCGAACGCCCTGGCCGTGATTGCCAAAGCGACCGGCGACGCGAACAAGGCCGGCAAGCCGGTTCCAATCGTTTTGAACCTGGAAAATAACGCCACCTACAAGATTAAGCGACCGCTTCCCCTCAGACAGCTCAGCACCTTCGAACTCGTTGGGAACGGCGCTCGGCTTGTCAATACGACGCTCGGATCGACGCTGCTGATCTCCGGCTGCAGCCACGTCACCATCCGCGACCTGTCCATCGACTACGACCCGCTGCCGTTCACGCAAGGAACTATCACCGCGTTCGATCACACTGCTCTGCAGATCATGGTGAGGGTCGATCCTGGCTATCCCGACGACGCGAAGTTTCTCGCCACCATCACCGACGGATTTTTCATGGTCATGGACCGCCGCATCCGAGCGTTGAAGGCGGGCGCGAGGGATTTCCTGTCGCCAAGCCATATCGAGTGGGTCGGCGAGAAGCTGATCAAGGTCCATCTCCAATGGAGCGCGAACGACCTCGGTCCGGGGCAACTGCCCGTCGCGGTAGGGGATGTGGTGGCGATCGCCAACGGCTCCGCCCATGCAATCGTCGTGGACGACAGCGCCTCGACCGCGTTCATCGGCCTGAAACTGCTGGCTTCCCCCGGGATGGGGATATTGGAAAACCCCGGTCCGGGTGGGACAATGCTGCAGAACGTTTCGATTGTTCCCGGACCAAGACCCGCCGGCGCGACGACGGATCGACTGGTTTCCACCAACTCCGACGGCTCCCACTTCATCACCGTCGAGCGTGGCCCGACGATCCAGGATTGCACCTTCTCCAACACCTGCGACGATGCGGTGAACGTGCACGGATTTTACTATTTCGTCGTGCAGAAGACCGGCCCGCGACACTACCTGCTCAGCCCGAAATGGGATGTGGGCCTGATGGCCGGGGACCTGATCGAAACCTGTGAGGCCGGGACGTTCCGATCACTGGGGCGTACCAAGATGGTGCAGTTGACCAAGCGAAAAGCGCCCGAACTGAAGGCCCAGATCGCGCAGATCTGGAAGAACAAGAGCCCGACCACCCGGCCTGATACGGTCTACGACGTCGAGCTGCAAGAGGACCTGCCGCTGAAGATCGCAGATGCCGTCACCTCACTCAGCCGGATCGGCTCTGGCACGGCGATCCGGCGATGCAGCTTTCACGCCTGCGGGCATGTCGTGGTCAAGTCGCCGAATTCGATTGTCGAGAACAACCAGTTTTCCTATTCCTCGACGATCCCGCTGCAGGCAGGGAGTGACATCGGCTTTTGGTCCGAGCCCGGTTTTGCCGAGAACCTTACGCTCAGAAACAATCGTTTCACCCATTGCATCACGGGTGCCAACGAAGTCTCCGATGGCAGCAGCGCGCTGGGCACGATCTATATCGGCATGTCGTTGCCCCAGGGCGCGAAGGGTTTTCAGAACAGCTTCCAGAATCGGAATGTTACGATACAAGGGAATCAGATCGATGATTCGTACAACTACGCGATCTTCGTCAGTAACGCCGATGGCGTCAGGATCATCGACAACGTCATCGGGCAGACTTTCATTCGCGGAAGCGCGTTCGGGGCTGGCAAATTCTACGGCGCAACCCCGAACAGCGCCATTTTCATCGGCCGGTCGCAAAACGCCGAGATCAGCAACAACACAGTCGCGCGGGGTCGAGTTACGAAGACGGCCGTGGCTGTGGACAGAACGTGTGTGAAGGGTTCCATCCATATCGGGCGCAACGTGCTGGCCTGACGATAGAGGGGCGGTTGAAGCGGCCCGCGTAACGGGGGCAAAATCCCGGGCTGGGGTGGATTATTTCCTGGCCCGACGCGGGCAAGCCGGGCTCAGGCGATGTGTGGCTGATGATGCCGTTCGTGGCGTCCACATCGGCAGCAGGGGTGCGGGCCACCTCGCCATCGATGGTGCACGCGCGAGTCGACTAAGGTGTCGGAGAATTTTACACTACCGCCAAACGTTGATGCGGGCCTTTTGGTAACTTATTGAAATCACGACGCCAAGCAGATTGGCATGACGTTTGCTACATACGATGCTAGGCAACTTAGTTCGGATAGCGATTATGAAATTCACTCTTCTCTCGTCGGCGAGCATAATCGCCCTTGGTGGTGCGCTCGCGGTGGTGCCAGCCCTTGTGGGCGGCCAAGCGTATGCGGTTCCAATAAGCGGGTCCGCCCCGCTCCAAATCGGCGGCATTATCCCCGTCGGAGGAACCGGTGACCTACTGTCCGCGACGTCTTTCAACTTCACGTCCACGACATGGCATGCCGGCACTCACGCCACTCCGTTTTTCACTTTAATCCCGCAAGGCACTGCCATTGCCGACAGCACGCTGACCCTCAGCAGCCTCGGCTCGTACACCTTCACCTCAGCCGACGGCAATTTTACCGCGGCACCGAGCATGGTCGTCTCGGGCAACACCTTTACGTCGAAAGTGGTCGCGTCGTCCGGATCGATCGCCGCAGGCACCGAGAGTCTCTCGATCTACCTGGTGGGAAATTTTGTTCCTGCGGGGACCTTGTCCGGCTTTAGCTCGGACAACGCCAGCGAGACCATCTCGTTTACCGAAACGGGAATTACGAGCACGTCACCCGGTTCCTTCTCGGTCAGCGCGACATTCGCGTCACCGGCAGCCGCACCGCCGGGCCCGCCGCCGGTTCCGGAACCGGCGTCCATGGCGTTGCTTGGCGCCGGTCTTGTCGGCCTCGGGGCAATCCGCCGCCGCCGCGCTTAGTCAGTACGGCGCTTCGATCCGTCGGCTGCCGACTATGACCGCCCGAAACGTCAGATCGACGTTTCGGGCGGTTCGCGTTTGGAGCGCATGACGCGCCGGCGACGCCGAAACTGAAACGGCGCGCCCGGCCCAAGTTCCAGCGCATCCTGGCATTATCGATTTGGCGCGCAGCCGCCGCTCCAACCCTGCGTGCATACCAGTCGGGCCTCCCGGTCTCGGGCCTCCCGGGCACTGATGCCAGTTGCAGGTGCCAGGTTTCTTCAACCGTCCGACCTGTTGGGGTTTGACCGAAAATGCTATGCGACGGCATGCCAGACGACAGCGATCTCGATCAAATTCTCGACACCGCTCTCGCACGGCATGAGGCTGGCCAGCTTGATCTGGCCGAAGCCGGTTATCGCAGCGTGTTGCAACGTAATCCGGACGAGCCGGATGCGTTGAACCTGCTAGGTCTCATTTTGCAGGATCGTGGCGATCTCGCCGGGTCGATCGGACTCATCACACGCGCGCTGGAGTTGGTGCCCAACTTCGCGGAGGCCCTGGTCAATCTCGCCCGAGCCCAGCGCGCCGCCGGTTCGCCCGCGGCGGCAGTGGATGCGGCCCGGCGGGCTCTCGCGCTGGATCCGGACCTGGCGGAGGCGCATCTCCAATTGGGGCACGCCCTGGTCGGGCTGGGCGATAACGCCGGTGGGGTCGAAGCCTTGCGCCAGGCAACCGTCCTGGCACCGCGATCGGCAGAGGCGTGGCTGTCGCTTGGCGCTGCCTTGATGAGGCTGACGCAATACGACGCCGCGGCCAGATCTCTTGCCGCCGCGCTGGCGCTGGATCCAGATCGGGCCGACACGAAAAGCAACCTTGCACTGGCGCTTCTCCAGCTTGCGCGCGCCCATCGGGTCGCCGGCGATGGCCAGGCGGCGGCCGAAGCAGCCCGGCGCGCAATCGTCCTCGATCCCGCCCTTCCGGACGCCCAGATGGAACTCGGTCTTGCGCTGCTTGCGCAACAGGAGGACGCAGCCGCGGTCGACCAGTTGCGGTGTGCAATCGATCTGGCCCCGCAATCGTCGGAGGCGCAGGCTGCCCTGGCAACCGCGCTGACCCGCCTGAAGGAACACGCCGCCGCCGCGGAGGTCTGGCTGGCTGCACTGGCCCTCAGTCCTGACGACCCCGGCATTCTGATCGAATACGCAGGATCGCTCGGGGAGCTCAAGCGCTTCGATGAGGCATTGACGGTCTATCGGACGGCAGAGGCACTCGCCCCCGCGAACCCGCGCGCAAAATATGGCATTGCCCTGTGCCTTGTGTGCAGCGGTGACATCAAAGCGGCGGTCGAGGTGTGCCGGACAGCGGTCGAAACGATGCCCGATTGGCCCGCGCTGTGGCTGCTGTTGGCCAATTGCGAGGCCAAGCTGGGCCATTTCACCGCTGCTGCCGCCGCCTACCGGCGCCACATGGCGCTGGCACCCGGTTCGGCCGACGTGATGCACGATCTGGTTGCCGTGGATGAACGCATCGAGGACGATACGGTGAAGGATGCGGCACGGAACACGTTGGGAGACGATACCAAGCCGGCCAGAGAGCGCTTCGCGGCAGGCTTCACACTGGGCAAATTGAACGACCGCGACGGCGCGTATGATGAGGCGTTCGAGGCCTATGCTCTCGCCAACCAGCTAAGGCGCGCCGACCGTGCCGAACATGGTCTCGCATTTAAACGGCAGAAATTTTCCAAATTGGTGGATTGGCTGATTGCCACGATCGGTCCTCAGTCTTTCGTCCGGAGCGAGGGATGGGGCGATCAGTCCGAGGTGCCGGTATTCATCGTCGGCATGCCGCGTTCCGGCACCTCCCTGGTGGAGCAGATCGCCGCCAGCCATCCTTTGGTGTTCGGCGCCGGCGAGCAAATGGGTATCCCGCGTCTTCTGGCCGCTTTGAGTAGCACGGAAACCGACTGCTCCCCCGCCACGTGGGATCCGGCGTCCGTGCGCCGCGAAACTACTTCCTACCTGCAGGGTCTCCGCGCGCTGGGCGGCGACGCGGTGCGGATCATCGACAAGCAACCAGATAACGTTCTGTTTCTCGGCCAGATCGCCATGTTGTTTCCGCGTGCCCGTATCGTGGTTTGCCGGCGCGATCTGCGCGACGTGGGTCTGTCGTGCTTTTTCCAGTATTTCCAGGACGACATGACACTGTGGGCCGACGATCTCGCGGATTGCGGGTTTCGCGCGCGGCAAGTCGACCGTCTGATGGATCACTGGCGCAGGGTGCTGCCGCTCCCGGTTCTGGAGATTCAGTACGAGACCCTGGTCGCGAACCTGGAGACGGAGAGTCGCCGGCTGATCGACTTCCTGGGGTTGGATTGGGATCCAGCGTGCCTCCGCTTCCATGAAACCGAACGGGCTGTGGCAACGGCCAGTCGATGGCAGGTCCGCCAGCCGCTGTATGCCAGTTCGGTGGGACGCTGGCGCCATTATCGTCGGCACTTGCAGCCGCTGCTTGCCGCATTAGCCGAACCGGGACCCACGGAAGACAATGTTCAGACGGCCGATCCGACGGCGACACTGGCAGCCGCGATGCAGCATCATCGTGCCGGGCGGTTCGACCAGGCCGAGGCAATTTATCGTGCTGTGTTGCGGCACGATCCCGACGAGCCCGCCGCGCTGCATCTGCTGGGTCTGCTGCTATTGGATCGCGGAGAACCAGCCGAGTCGGTCGTGCTGATCACGCGGTCCCTGGCGTTGCGGCCCGGCGTCGCGCTGGCCCTGACCGCTCTCGCTCGCGCCCATCGCGCTTGCGGCAATGCCGAGGCAGCGGTGGAGGCTGCCCGGCACGCCGCGGACCTCGACCCGGCGCTGCCGGATGCACATCGGGAACTCGGCTGCGCACTGTTCGCCCAACAGGATTACGCCGGCGCGATCGAACCGTTGCGGCATGCCACTGAAATGACCCCGGGCTCGATCGAAGCTCGGACGGCACTCGCGGCGACGCTGACCCGCTGCAAGCAGTATGAAGCCGCGGCAGAGGCCTGGCAGGCGGCGCTTGCGCTGAAACCCGACGACCCCGACGTAATGGTCGGCTTCGCGGGGGCACTTGCCGATCTTGAGCGCTTCGATGAGGGATTGGCGGCGTATCGGCAGGCCGAAGTGCTGGCGCCCGGTAATCCGCGCGTCCAACATGGCATCGCCAGGATCCTGGCGCGAACCGGGGACATCCCCGGGGCGGCCGCGATGTGCCGCGATGCGCTTGAAACGACACCGGATCGGCCGGAATTATGGCTGTTGCTGGGCTATTGCGATGCGATGCATGGGCATTTCGACGCGGCAGCGGAAGCCTACAGGCGCGCCTTGGCACTCGATCCCGGGTCGGCTGGCGCGCTACACGATCTCGTCGCCGTGGGCGGACAACTCGACGACGATGCGACAAAAGATGCGGCACGACAGATCCTGCGAGACCAATCCAGGCCGGTTCGGGACCGCGTCGCGGCTGGATTTGCGCTGGCTCGGGTGAATGACCGGGACGGGGCGTATGACGAAGCCTTCGCAGCCTACGCTCTGGCCAACCGGCTACTGCGAGCCGAACATTCCGAGCACGGCCGCGCGTTCGATCGGAACAGGTTCCGCGAGTTGGTGGATTGGCTGATCGCGACCTTCACTGCGGAGACATTCGTGCAAACGGCGGGTTGGGGTGATCGGTCCGATATGCCGGTATTCATCGTTGGCATGCCCCGCTCAGGCACAAGCCTCGTCGAGCAGATCGTGGCCAGCCACAAGCTGGTGTTCGGTGGCGGCGAGCAAAGCGAGATTTTTGGCATCCTGACGGCGCTGGGCGGCGAGCGGATAGCCCGGTCCCCCACCGAATGGGATAGCGCTGCCGTGCATCGGGAGACGGTGTCGTATTTACAGCGCCTCCGCGGCGTGGGTGGCGACGCGGCACGCATCACCGACAAGCTGCCGGATAACATAATATGTCTCGGCCAGATCGCCGTGCTGTTCCCACAGGCTCGCATCGTGGTCTGCCAGCGCGACCCGCGCGACGTGGGTCTGTCCTGCTTCTTCCAGTATTTCGGTGAAGATTCGATGGCGTGGACCGACGATCTCGCGGATTGCGGATTTCGGGCGCGCCAGATCGACCGCCTTATGGAACATTGGCGAAAGGTGCTGCCAATCCCTGTTCTGGAAATTCAATATGAGACCCTGGTCGGCAACCTGGAGCCCGAGAGCCGCCGGTTGATCAATTTCCTCGGATTGGAATGGGATCCGGCATGTCTTGCGTTTCATGAAACGGTTCGGCCCGTGCGGACGGCCAGCTACATGCAAGTAAGAAAACCGTTGTATGCCAGTTCGATCGGCCGCTGGCGCCAATATGAGGACCACCTTGGTCCGCTACTCGCCGAACTGCAGGACCTGTTACCGGCCGATGCCGATGATTCCGCCCAGGCGAGCCTGTAACGGCGCTCCGGCGGTCACTCGTCGCGGACGAAGTTTTACGAAGCCATGGTGGCCGACCACTGATCGGTAGGAAGCCAAGTGGATCCGCGCGCTGTGCAGTCCATCATGACGCTTCGACAGCCGCCCGCACCCCTAACACATGCGCGATCGCATATGTCAGATCCGGCCGGTTCAGCGTGTAGAAGTGAAACTCATCCACCCCGTTCGCCTGCAGCAGCCGAACCTGCTCCGCCGCGACCACCATGCCGATCATTCGCCGGGTCTCCGGGTCGGTTTCGGTGCCTTCGAACAGCCGCCCCATCCAGCCCGGGACGCTGGCGCCGCACATGTCGGAAAACTTTACAGCCTGCGCATAATTAGACACCGGCATGATTCCCGGCACGATCGGTGCGGTAATTCCCGCGGCCAGACACAAGTCCAGGAACCGTAAATAGGTCGTGGTATCAAAAAAGTACTGCGTGATCGCCCGGGTCGCACCGGCATCCAGCTTGCGCTTCAGGTTTTCCAGATCCGCCACCGGGCTAGACGCGCCGGGATGCACCTCCGGATAGGCCGCCACGGAGATCTCGAAATCCGCCACCTTGCGCAATCCGGCGACCAAGTCGGAGGCATAGTGGTAACCGCCTGGATGCGGTTCGTAAGCCTGTCCCGGGGGTGGATCACCGCGCAGCGCGACGATGTGACGCACCCCGGCGGCCCAGTAGCCATGGGCGATCGCGTCCACCTCCGCCTGCGTCGCACCAATGCAGGTCAGGTGGGCGGCCGGGATCAGGCTGGTCTCGCTCACGATCCGGGCGACCGTGGCATGGGTTCGTGCCTGGGTGGTGCCGCCGGCGCCAAAGGTCACCGAGACGAAGCGCGGCGCCAGCGGTGCCAGCCGATTGATACAGGTCCAAAGCTGCTGTTCCAGCGCCTCGGTCCGTGGCGGGAAGAACTCGAACGACAGTTTGGGGGGGGGATGGCCCGCCAGGCGCATCGGCAGGGCGGAGAAGCGCGGGCCGGTCAGCCAGCGCTGCAATGTGGCGGAAGCGGTTTCGATCGGTTCGTCCATGGCCCTTGA
The DNA here is from genome assembly GCA_028291505.1 of Rhodopila sp. Classification (GTDB taxonomy): domain Bacteria; phylum Pseudomonadota; class Alphaproteobacteria; order Acetobacterales; family Acetobacteraceae; genus Rhodopila. The sequence continues at coordinate 11,925 of JAQGHW010000679.1, forward strand.
ATCTCCGGTTTCGATCCGAAACGCAAGAAAATCTCGCTACCACCCTTGCAATCCGACGCAGTGACGCGAGGCGAGCGGCTACGCCCCATCCAAGGCGGAGCCTTTGAGATCCAGTCCCATCAAAGG
>JAQGHW010000434.1 GCA_028291505.1 Rhodopila sp.
CCGGGCGGTCGAGCTGGGCGGGTTTTCGCCGGCCGCGCGCGCTCTGCGCATGACGCCGTCGGCGGTCAGCAAGCTCGTGGCGCGGCTGGAGAGGCGGCTGGGCGCGCGGCTGGTCAATCGCTCAACCCGCAAGCTACTGCTCACCGCCGAGGGCGGGGCCTTTCTCGAACGAGCGCAACGCGTCCTGGCCGACTTGGACGAGGCCGAACGGGCGGTTGCTGCCGGAGCTGTCCCGCGTGGGCTGGTGCGGGTCAATTGCAACGTTCCATTTGGACTGCACCGCCTGCTGCCGCTGATACCGCGGTTCACGGCAGCCCATCCCGACGTCAGATTGGATATCGTGCTTACCGACCAGGTCGTCGACCTCATGGACGCGCGAGCCGACATTGCCGTTCGCGTCGGCCCGATTCGGCCCTCCCAGTTGATGGCCCGCAAGCTCGGACAGAGCCGAATGGCCGTGGTTGCCGCCCCCGCCTACCTAGCCCGCCGGGGCGTGCCGCAAACGCCTTACGATTTGGACGCCCACAATTGCATCGCCTTCAACTTTGCGCGCTATGTCGACGAATGGTCTTTCATTGTTGACGGGACCCACGTGTCTCTGCCGGCTCACGGAGATGTTGTCGCGGGCGATGGCGAGACTTCCCGCCGCCTGGCTCTGGCCGGCCAGGGAGTCACGCGCCTCACTTTGTTCCACATCAGAGCTGACATCAACGCCGGACGACTTGTTCCGGTGCTGGAGGCCTACAATCCCGGCGATGTCGAGGAGGTCAACGTCGTCTATGTGGGCCACGGCGGCCGACTACCGGCTCGGGTGCGGGCCTTCATCGATTTCCTGGTCCGCGAAGTCGATCTTGATGATCCGCCGGAACTGTTGGACACTATCTAACGTCCACGCCCGAGTGATCGTCAAATGACCGATTCTTGCAGCAAGCCGGGTAGATCGAACTTCCGCTTTGGTGCATTGTGGCTGGGAGCGGACTGGCTGGTTTCAGGGTCCATAAGCCGAAGCGGACATTCAGATTGAGCAATTTGTCCGTTGCTGGTCATCTTGCCCCACGTTCACCGGTTGGTTTGACAGCGATGCCTACCCGTAAGTAGCATCCGGTGCCCATTGTACAAGAGCCGGTCGCGGGCCGCATGAACAATGGGATGAACGTTGCAGCGGATATGACGAAGGAGCCAACGCGCCGGCGACGCAATCAACGTTAGTAGGAGGGACGATCATGCTAGTTGCCATTCAGGATGACCTGTTCACCCCGGATGTGATCGCAGATCCATATGCCTATTACGGCCGACTGCGCGACGAAGACCCAGTGCACTGGAACCCGAGCTACGAGCTGTGGCTGATCACCCGACACGACGATCTGGTGTGGCTGACCCGGCACCACGAGCTATTCTCCTCCGCGGTATTCAAGAACGACCCGCGCCCCGCTTATCCGGCGATTGCCGAGTCCGACCTCGGACTCTATGACTATGTACGCAACTATCAGGGCGACCAGTTCATCCAGCACGACCGTCCAGAACATCTGGAGATGCGCCGGGTGATGCACAGCTACTTCACGCCCAAGTCGATGGAGGCTTGGCGCCCGTTCGTCCGCGAGGCAGTGAAGGAATTGCTCGACGTGGCGGAGGAGAAGGGCAGCATGGATGTCATGCGTGACCTCGCGACACCGCTGCCGGTGTTGGTCATCGCAGAGATGATGGGCGTGCCCAAGGCTGATCGGCCGTATATCCGGCAGCTTGCCGAGAAGCTGCTGTATATCGGCCGCGGCGAGTACGACCGCATGAGACCCCTTACCGAGGGCATGCGCGGCATGATCGAGTATGTCTCGCCGCTGGTCGACAAGCGCATCGTTGATCCGGGCGATGACTTCATATCTGTGCTGGCGCGCGGCGAGAAGCAGGGCGTGTTCACGCGTCACCAGGTGCTCGTCAACACCTCGCTCCTGCTGCTGGCGGGACACGAGACGACAATCAACCTGCTGTGCAACGGCACGCTGGCGTTCACGCGCAATCCCGATCAGTGGGAACTGTTAAAAGAGGATCCGGCGGGACGGGCCAAGCAGGCGACAGAGGAGTGCCTCCGCTACGATTCACCTGTGATCTCGATTCAGCGTATCGCGACGGAGGATGTAGAGATGCGGGGTAAGATGCTGCGCAAGAACGACCGCGTACGGTGGTTCATCTCTGCGGCGAATCGCGATCCCGAAGCGTTCCCGAACCCGGAAACGTTCGACATCTTCCGTCAGCCGAATCAGCACGTGGCATTCGGCTCCGGCACGCATCATTGCCTGGGTGCGACCCTGGCGCGCGTTGAAGGCCAGGAGGTGTTCAAGGCGCTGGCCGAGCGCTTCCCGAACCTGCGGGCGGAGACCGAGGATCTTGAGTATCAACCCAGCATCACATTCCGCTCGCTCAAAGCGCTCCCCGTCACCTGGCACTAGGAGAATGGAAGTGGCACGGAAGCTGAAGGTCTGGGTGGACCACCAAGCCTGCGTCGGCAACGCCATGTGCGAGTCGATCGCGGCAAAGACGTTCCGGCTTAACGATGATCGCCAGTCCGAGGTGGTGGATCCGATGGCGAACACTGAGGCGGAGATTCTCGAAGCAGCAGAGAACTGTCCGGTCAGTGCGATCTTCGTTGAGGACGCGGAAACGGGCGAGCGGCTGTTCCCGTAGCTGAGTCGCTAGCTAAATCTAGGGAGCGTCTGACAGTCAGTGGCGCTTTCCCCTCCGCATAGTCAGAACAGAAGTGACAATCCGCCGCGATACGTTGACCGAGATTCGAACCTGATCGGCACGTTTCCGTTTTGACGCTTGCTTTTGTGTCCACATTTGTGTATTTATAGCGATGCGCGTCGAGTGGGATGACCCAGAAAGGATCAGCGATCTTGAAGATCACGGTATGGACTTCAAGGATGCCGTCCTGATTTTCGAGGGCGTCTTGCTCGAAGCTGAGGACAAGCGCAGCGACTATGGTGAGCCGCGCTATCGCGCACTGGGACGTGTTGGTGACGACAGCTTCATGGTCGCCTTCAGGTGGCGTGGTGAGGCCCGGCGGATCGTCAGCGCATGGAGGGTGGACGATGACGGCAAGCGACGATACGAGGCAATACTCAACCGAAAGCCTTAGGGCCGAACGCGAGGATGGTAAAACGCGCACCCGTTCGGACGCGGCCGCTCATCCCGTGGACGAGGATTTCTGGCGTAATGCGAGGGTGGTGATGCCGCCGCTCAACAAGACGTCGGTTCATCTGCGCCTCGATGCCGACGTGCTGGAATGGTTCCGGGGACAAGGCCGCGGGCATCTGAGCCGCATGAACGCTGTTCTTCGCTCCTTCATGGAAGCGCACAAGCGATAGTTGCTGGTCCATAGCCGCATCTCCACCATTCATTGAGGCAAAGTCGCGGTCACCGGGCCAAGCCCGGTGATGACACGACAGGTGATGACACATTGGAAACGCTGCCGTCGTTCCGTTAATCAGCGAGCGACCCAACGACGTTCGCCACATGCTCCGCGGTGAAACCGAAATACTTCATTACCGCGGGCCCCTGCCCGGACTCGCCGAACCGATCGATTCCGACGACTGCGCCGTCCAGCCCGACGTATTTGTACCAGGACATCGTGCTGCCCGCCTCAACGGCCACGCGGCGAAATCCCGGCGGCAGTACGTGATCGCGCCACGCCTTGTCCTGGCGGTCAAACATTGTTGTGGACGGCATAGAAACGATTCGAGCTTTTATGCCGCGCGCGGCCAGGAGGTCGCGGGCGGCCGTGGTGATCCCGACCTCCGACCCCGTCGCGATCAGCACCACATCGAAAACCCCATCGGCAGGATCCGACAACACGTACCCCCCGCGTGAGACCAGGGCTGCCCGTTCCATTCCCCCACCGTGCTGCGGCAGGTTCTGGCGGGTCAGCAGCAGCGCACTTGGTCCGTCGGTTCGCTCCAGCGCGTGACGCCACGCAACCGCGGTTTCCAGCATGTCGCACGGGCGCCACACATCCAGGCCGGGGATCAGACGCAGCGACGAAGCGTGCTCCACCGGCTGATGTGTCGGGCCGTCCTCGCCGAGGCCGATGCTGTCGTGGGTCAGCACGTAGATGCAGCGTATTCCCATCAGCGCCGCCAGGCGGATCGCGTTCCGGGCATAGTCGGCGAACACCAGGAAGGTGCCGCCGAACGGGATGAAGCCGCCGTGCAGTGCGATGCCGCTCAACATCGCCGTCATGCCGAACTCGCGCACGCCGTAATGCAGGTAATTGCCGGCCTTCCCGTGCTGGATGGTGATGCAGCCCTTCCAGTTGGTCAGGTTCGACCCGGTCAGGTCGGCCGATCCGCCAAGGAACTCTGGCACGAACGCGGCGAACGCCTGGATCGCGTTCTGCGAGGTTTTCCGGGTGGCGATCGGGTCGGTCACGGCGGCCGCCTCGGCGATGAACGCGTCCGCTTTGGCGGCGAAATCGGTCGGCAGCGCGCCCGCTACGCGCCGCCGGAATTCCGCCGCCTCGGCGGGGAATGCGGCGGCGTAGGCGGTGAAGGCGGTCTCCCACTCGGCTTGGCGCGTGGCACCGGCCGGTCGCGCATCCCAGGCGGTGCGGATCTCCGCGGGAACCTCGAATGGCGGGTATGGCCAACCCAGCGCCGCCCGAGTCGCGGCCACCTCGGTCGCACCCAGCGGGGCGCCGTGCGAGTCGTGGGTCCCGGCGAGGCGCGGGGCACCGAAGCCGATGACCGTCTTGCAGCAGACCAGGGTGGGGCGACCGCAGGGCGTAACCGCCTCGGCGACCGCGGCCTCCACCGATTCGGTGTCCAGGCCGTCGACGTCGCGGATCACTCGCCAGCCGTAGGCCTCGAACCGCTTCGGGGTGTCGTCGTTGAACCAGCCGTCGACGTGGCCGTCGATGGAAATCCCGTTGTCGTCGTAGAAGACGATCAGCTTCTCCAATTTCATCGACCCGGCGAAGGAGCAGGCCTCGTGCGAGATGCCCTCCATCAGGCAGCCGTCGCCGCAGAACACGAAGGTGCGGTGGTCGACGATCGCGTGCGGACCGCGGTTGAACGCGAGTGCTAGTTGCTGTTCGGCCATCGCCATGCCGACCGCCGTGGCCAGGCCCTGCCCGAGTGGACCGGTGGTGGTCTCGATTCCGGGGGTCATGCCGTGTTCGGGGTGACCGGGGGTCGTCGAGTGTAACTGGCGGAAGTGCTTCAGTTCATCGAGCGGCAGGTCGTAGCCGGTCAGGTGCAGCAGCCCGTACAGCAGCATCGAGCCATGGCGGTTGGACAGCACGAATCGGTCGCGATTCGGCCAGGTAGGGTCGCCGGGGTTATGGCGCAGATGATGCCGCCACAGGACCTCGGCGATGTCGGCCATACCCATCGGCATGCCGGGGTGGCCGGACTTCGCCTGCTCGACCGCATCCATCGCCAGGAAACGCAGTGCGTTCGCCAGCCGCCGCGGCGCGGGAACCGTCTGCTCCGTCGTGACCACGTCCATGAGCCTCTCATTTGCGTGAAGCCGGGTTCTAGCATTTGCGGCCGGGCTGGGAAGGGCGGTGCGGATGGTGCTTCATATATCAGTGGGTTCTACGGTATACTTCCGGTGACGCCGCAAGCAGGTAGGCAGGACAATGGCCGCGCGATCATCGACGATTGAGTCTCGGAAATTCGCTTCGCCCGCGGTTCGGGCGCTGATGAGCCAGCGCAGCGCCGAATTCGGCGGCCTGCTGCTCGGGCTGTTGGGCCTGGCGATCCTGGTGGCGCTGGCGACCTACGATCCGCGCGATCCATCATTGAATACGGCGACCACCCGTCACGTCGGCAACCTGGCCGGCGCCGGTGGGGCAATGCTGGCCGATTTGCTGCTGCAGGGCTTCGGGGTGTTCGGCGCGTTGCCCGGTATCGCCATGCTGACGTGGTGCTGGCGTATCGCATCACATCAGGGGTTGGGCAGTTTCGGGGGCCGGCTGCTGGCGCTGCTGGCGGGTATGCCGTTACTGGTGGCCGCGGTGTCGGTAATACCGGTCGGGCATGCGACGTCCTGGCCGGTGATGGCCGGGCTGGGTGGCTCGATCGGGCAGATCATCGCGGACGCCGAGATGGCGGCTGGGCGCTCGCTGTTCGGCTTCGTCGGGGCGGCGTCGGTCTGGCTGCTGAGTGCAGCTTTGGCGATCATATTGGGGCTGTTGTCGCTGGGCCTCTCACGCTCCGAATGGCGCAGCGCGGGGCATGCCGCCGGCGTGGCGGCGCGGTTCTCGGTCTCGGGGGGACGCGGCGCCGTCGGGGCACTGTCGCGTGGGGCCGGCGGGGTCAGCGATGCGTCCGGCTGGCTGGTCAACCTGGTGAACCGCGGCCCGGGACTGGCACCGGATGAGCCGCCGGCACCAACCGTCCGGCCGTGCCCCGTGGTGCGGCAAGGCATGGGCAACGGCCTCCTCAGGGGGCCGGCCGAACCAGCCCAGGTTGAACCACCGGTTCGTGGCGGGAAACCGGCGTCGCCGCTGCTGCGCAAGCCGCAGCAGCAAAGCCTGCCGCTGCCGGAAGCAGGCTGGAACTTTCCCCCGCTCACGCTGCTGAAGGAGCCGCCACCGCACGGCGACACCGGGCCAAGCGAGGAATCGCTGCAGGCCAACGCCAGGCTGCTGGAAACCGTGCTGTCCGACTACGGTGTGCAGGGGGAAATCGTCGAGATCCGTCCCGGGCCGGTGGTGACGCTGTACGAACTGGTGCCCGCGCCGGGCATTCGCAGCGCTCGGGTCATCGGCCTGGCGGACGATGTCGCGCGCAGCCTGTCGGTGACGGCGGTGCGCATCGCCACCGTTCCGGGTCGCAACGTCATCGGTATCGAGGTGCCGAACAGCAAGCGGGAAACGGTGTTCCTGCACGAAATCCTGTCCAGCGAGGAGGTGTTGAAACACTCCGGGCGGCTGTCTTTGGCGTTGGGGAAGGATATCAGCGGCAAGGCGATCGTCGCCGATTTGACTCGCATGCCGCATCTGATGATCGCGGGCACCACCGGATCGGGCAAGTCGGTGGGCGTGAATGCGATGATCCTGTCGTTGCTGTACCGGTTATCGCCCGACCAGTGCCGGTTGATCCTGATCGATCCGAAGATGCTGGAACTATCGATCTACGAGGGTATTCCCCATTTGATGGCGCCGGTGGTGACCGAACCGGCCAAGGCCGTGACCGCCCTGAAATGGACGGTGCGGGAGATGGAGCGGCGGTATCGCGCGATGTCTCAGTTGGGTGTCCGCAACATCGGTGGCTTCAACGATCGGGTGACCGAGGCGCGCGCCAAGGGCGAGGTCGTTACGCGCAAGGTGCAGACGGGGTTCGATCCCGACACCGGCCGCCCGACATTCGAGGAACAGCCGCTGGCGTTGGAGCCGCTGCCGTTCATTGTCGTCGTCGTCGATGAAATGGCCGATCTGATGATGGTCGCCGGCAAGGAGATTGAGCAAGCCGTGCAGCGGCTGGCTCAGATGGCGCGCGCCGCCGGCATCCACGTGATCATGGCGACGCAACGGCCGTCGGTGGACGTGATCACGGGCGTCATCAAGGCCAACTTCCCAACGCGGATCAGCTTCCAGGTGATTTCAAAATTCGATAGCCGGACGATCCTGGGCGAGCAGGGAGCGGAACAGTTGCTGGGTATGGGCGATATGCTGTTCATGCAGGGTGGCGGGCGGATCACCCGCGTGCATGGACCGTTCGTTTCGGATGATGAGGTAGAGAAAGTCGTTGCGTTCCTGCGCGAACAGGGCGAACCGGCGTATCTGGATGACGTGACTGAGCCGGTAGAGGGCAACGGCAATGGCGGCGGCGATGCGGACCCGCTGCTGTCGGGGATGCTGGGGGCCAGCGACAGCGACAAGACCCTGTTCGATCAGGCGGTCGCGGTGGTGGCGCGGGAGGGGAAAGCGTCTACGTCGTTCATTCAGCGGCACCTGAACATCGGCTACAACAAGGCCGCCAAGCTGATCGAACAGATGGAGAAAGAGGGTATCATCGGGACGGCGAACCACGTCGGCAAGCGGGAGATCCTGGTTCGACGCACTAACGATGACATGGATTGCTAATCTAACGACGGTATGCCGCAGGGCAATTCGCATTTGGAATGCCCTCGACAGGACCCACCGGGCCCGGGCCGGACCTGGCGGGTAGTCGGCAAATCCGGGTTTTTGGCGGCCGGTTGAACCGCCAAGTCGCCGAGACGTCAAGGTTTCGATTTGGACTGTTGGACTGGATCCCACCAGTGAGACACGAACGCTAAGACACATCCCTTACCATCACTCCAGCTTGTCACGTTTTGTCGCATCAAAGCGGGATCGCGTGCATGAAGCCCGCCAAGGTAGGATTTCTCTGGGCCTCAGTGGTGGGAAATCCTGCTGGCATCAACACAAACCGGCCTGTCCGGGTGTTACCGCTTCCCCGTGGCGAGCACTCCGGCCATTGCCGCGGGCAGGGATTGTCCGGTCATCCTGATGACCACCGCGGCAAAGCACCATCAGGGAACCGCCGCGGCTTTCCGCACCACGACAGTCGTCCATGGGCCCTGCGGCAGCATCCGCTCCAGCCGCAATCCTTGGGCGCGATGCGCCGCCAGCACCCACCGCGCCTGATTGGCCAATAACCCCGCCAGGATCGCAGTACCCCCTGGCGCCAGGTTCAGCGCCAGATCCCGCGCCATCAGGCACAACGGACGCGCCAGGATATTGGCGAATACCAGATCGTACGGTCCATGGCCGCGGACGAATGGGTCGCGCCACCCGTCGGCCAGTCGCGCCGTCACCAGGTGCGCCACGCCATTGAGTTCCGCGTTTTCAGCCGCCACGCGCACCGCCCATGGCTCGATATCGGTCGCCAGCACAGGACGATTCAGCAACGCCGCCGCCGCCATCGCCAGGATCCCGGATCCCGTGCCCATATCCAGAATGCGCCGAGGTTGCCGGCGCGCCACGCTTTCCAGGGCAACCAGGCACCCGCGTGTGGACCCATGCTCGCCGGTTCCGAACGCCAATCCAGCGTCAAGCGTCAAGGTGATCCGGTTCGGCGTCTCCGGCCCCCGCAAATGGGTCCCCCGCACCGCGAATCGTTCGCCAATCAGTTGCTCGGGAAACGAGGCATACGTCCGCGCCAACCACCCATCCGCTTCGGTGGCAGACCGTTCCAGCACCGGCGAGACCCCCGTCACCGCCGCCGCAACCGCCAGTGACGACGCCAACTCGGCCTCATTGACGCCGACCTGCTTGACGCCCTCCACCCGCCAGATGCCGGTGTCGTGGTTGCGAAAGAAACCAACCGTCTCGCACGCATTGGCCAACGCAGCCTCGAACGCCTCCAGCGCGTCTTCGGTAACGCTGACGGCGACGGTTTCCAGGGGAACCGGATGGTTGGCCATCACGCACGCTCCACGAAACGATCCAGCACGCGTTTGTCGCCGGACGTTT
>JAQGHW010000435.1 GCA_028291505.1 Rhodopila sp.
TAATCCGTCCGGCGCCCAACCTCCGTGCAGAGGTTCCAGATTGCCGAGGGCAGTCGTCCCTCCCCGTTACATCGCCAGTTCAAACCGCGTCTTCTCCAGCGGATCCCAAACCAACCCGGCAACCACCGGCAGGCCACACCCCCCGCGTTAACCCAATATTAACCCCCGCACGTCAATGCTTGCTCTCCCGGATTGAGGGGGGCATGAACTCTCGTGCGGATAGCCATTATCGTTCCCGCCTTTAACGTCGCGCCCTTCCTGCGCGACACGCTTCAGTCGGTCCTGGATCAGACCCATGCGGACTGGTCACTGGTGGTCGTCGACGACGGCTCCACCGATGCCACCGCCGCGGTCGCGGCCAGCTTCGCCGACGACCGTATCCGCCTGATCCAGCAGGACAATGCCGGCGTCTCCGCCGCACGCAACCGAGGCATCCGTCATGCCGGACCACCGGCCCCCGACGCCTTCCTGTTCCTCGACGGCGACGACTGGCTCGCTCCAAACGCCATCGCACTCTTGGCCCAAACGCTGGAAGCCGCCCCATGGGCCGCCGCCGCCTGCGGACGCTACGCCCGCATCGCCGCGAACGGCGCCGCCCGCCTGTCCGCCACAATGCCCGAGGGCTGCCTGCTGGAGCAGCTTCTGATACAGAACCTGTTCGCCAACGGCGGTCACCTCCTGATCCGCCGGGAAGCGATCGAGGCCGTCGGGGATTTCCGCGACGACCTCTCCTACGGTGAGGACTGGGAATACTGGACCCGCCTCGCCTCCCACGGGGAATTCGCCGCCGTCCGCTGCCGCGCGCCCTTACTGTTCGTCCGCGAACGCCTCGGCAGCGCCACCCAGTCGAATGCCACCGATCCCAGCGCCTATCGGCCGGCGATGGAAGCAATCCACCGCAACCCCGCCATCGCCGACCGCCTGGGCAGGTCAAGGCTGGCGGACCTCCGGCGCCGGGCGGAAGCCGAGATGGCATGGACCGTAGGTCGCGAACTCGTCCGGCACGGCCAACAAAAAGACGGCCTTCGCTGGCTCGGACGATCCCTCCGCGACGCCCCAAGCCTGCGGCGCCTGCTGCTGATCGGCCTGTCCTGGCCTCGATTCGGACCCTTCCGCCCCTACCGCACGGTAACCTGATGCCCCGCCTCTCGCGTTGTCGCCACTGTGATTGACAGTGCTCCCGGATTCTGTGCCAACTACCACGTGCAATCGTATTTTGGCTTGCCTTTCTGCGCTTCCGTCTTCGGGTGCCTCAGGAGGTCCAAAGACCCGGTTGTCTTTCGCATCGTGTGATCTTGCACCATGCATGGACGGAGAAGTGCGCAGTTATGGCTACCGGTACAGTCAAGTGGTTTAACACCACAAAGGGTTATGGATTCATCATGCCGCAGGATGGCGGCAAGGATGTGTTCGTCCACATCACCGCGGTTCAGGCCGCTGGCCTGCGCGGATTGGACGAAGGGCAAAAAGTCACATTCGACGTCGCGATGGAGCGTGGGAAATCCACGGCGACAAACCTGAAGCCTGCCTAGGGCCTCAGGCAGCCTTTGCTAAGCGACCGGTTGGTGGGACAGCCGGTCGTAATTCTGAGGAGGATAAACCATGGCCGTCGGAACGGTTAAATGGTTCAACGCGACCAAAGGCTACGGCTTCATCATGCCGCAGGACGGCGGCAAAGATGTCTTCGTTCACATCACCGCGGTTCAGGCCGCCGGCCTCAAGGGGCTGAACGATGGCCAGAAGGTCAGCTACGAAGTCGCGATGGAGCGTGGCAAAGCCGCCGCGACAAACCTGAAGCTGGCCTGACCGGCCACTTCTTTCCCGAGGGGTTCCGCTGGCCCGTTTCGCGCGGCGCCAGTTAATCCGCTTGACCTTGGTGCTGCCGTGTTTTCCCTGCGAGACCTTCACCGCGCCGCCGACCTCCTGCACGCCCATCTGCCGGCCACCCCACAAATCCCCTGGCCGCTGCTCCAGCGCCGCACCGGCGCCCAGGTCTGGGTCAAACACGAAAATCACCTCCCCACCGGCGCCTTCAAGGTGCGCGGCGGAGTCGTGTTCGCCGAGCGCCAGTCGCGTGAGGCCGGCGGCGCCCAGCCGGCCCGGCCCGGCACCCCTGACAACAAACAACCGAGAGGCCTGATTTCCGCCACCCGCGGCAACCACGGCCAGTCGCTCGCCTGGGCAGGCAACCGATTCGGACTACCCGTCACCATCGTCGTCCCATTCGGCAACAGCGCGGAAAAGAACGCCGCGATGGAAGCCCTCGGCGCCACCCTCATCGAGTTCGGCGTGGATTTCGAGGAAGCCCGCGAGCAGGCCCACCGACTCGCCGCGGCCGATGACCTGGTCTTCGTCCCTTCCTTCGCGCCCGACCTCGTCAAAGGCGTCGCCACCTACGCGCTGGAACTGTTCCAGGCCGTGCCCGAACTGGATGCGGTCTACGTGCCGATCGGCCTCGGGTCGGGCATCTGCGGCACCATCCTGGCCCGCGACCTGTTGGGTCTGTCGACCCGGGTAATCGGCGTCCAAAGCGCCGGCGCCGACTGCTACGCGCAATCCTTCGCAGCCGGCCACGTCGTCCCCGGCAACCTGGCGGACACCAAGGCCGACGGCATCGCCGTGCGCCAGCCCGATCCGGAGGCACTACGGATCATCCTCGCCGGCGCCGACCGCATCGTCACCGTCAGCGATAACCAGATCGCCGCGGCAATCGGCGCCTACTGGACCGACACCCACAACCTGATCGAAGGTGCCGGCGCGGCACCCCTCGCCGCGCTGATCCAGGAGGCCGAAACAATGCACGGCAAGCGAGTCGCATTGATCGCCAGCGGCGGTAATATCGACCTCTCACTGTTCCGCTCATGGGTCGGCTGACGCCAGATCCCGCGCCGGCACCCCGCATCGTGTTTCGTTACCCGAAACTGCTCGCTTTCATGTATGTTCACACTAAGTTACGTGACGCAGACGCCGCGCGGTCTAGATACTCGTCCCGCACGTAGAAGCTGCTCGGATACTTCATTGGGGAACCTGCAAAATGACCCGCTCGATTTCGGCCCTCGGGGTTGTATCGGTTTTGGCACTCAGCGCTTGCGCGGTCGCACCGCCGCAGGGTCCCAGCGTCATGGCCCTGCCGCCCCAAGGCAAACAGTTTGAGGCGTTCCAGCAGGACGATGCCACCTGCCGCGGGTTCGCCACGCAGCAGACCGGCGGCGCATCAGCGGCCCAGGCCGCCAACAACAGTGCTGTCGGCAGCGCCGTGCTCGGCACCGCCCTCGGAGCAGGCGTCGGCGCGGCACTCGGTTCGGTAGGCGGAGCAGTCGGCGCCGGCGCGGCCATCGGCGGTGCGACGGGCCTGTTGGCCGGCAGCGCGATCGGCGCGAACAACGCCCAGGCAGCGGGCGGCAACGTGCAGGCGCGTTACGACACCGCCTACACCCAGTGCATGTATTCCAAGGGCAACACGGTGCAGAGCGCCCCGGGTGGTTACGCTGCTGGTTACGGCGGCTATCCGGTTGCTGCTTACGGTTATCCGGCCGGCTATTACCCGGGCCCCTATTACGGTCCCGGTTACTACGGCCCGGAGGTAGTGATCGGCGGCGGCTGGGGCTACGGCGGCGGCTGGCGCCGCCACTGGTAGGACCGCTGGCAGAGCGTCAGGCCGACGGGGCGGACAGCTCCACCAGGAAGCCGCCCAACCCCGCCGCCCCTCGTTCCCCAGAGCATGATCGCGTTGGGCGGAACGCCCGAAGCGCGTGAATCATGCGATCAAACAAGGGGATAGAGCGTTTTCAACCTGCACGCAGGACATTGCACGCAATGTCCGGGTCAGGGTGAAGCCGCTCTATCGCGTGTAACCGTCCAGCTCGTCCTGTGCCCAGGAGCTCACCTGCGGGATCGACTGCCCATCCCGCAGCCGCGCCAGCATCTGGTTGTGCACCCCACGGTTGTAGATCTGCACTGCAACCTCGGGCGCCGCTTCCGATGCGGTCAGCGACGGCTTCTGGCCGCTGTCGGCCCGTATCGGATAATTGAAGACGGTGCCCTTCGGCGGCCCCACCTCCTCCCAGATCTTGAAGTCATTCAGCTTGGCATACGGCGGAAGGTCATAGCCTTGGCTCGACACATCGCGTGCCTCGACATTGTCCCGCTGCATCAGGAACTCTACCAGATCCTTGCCCGCGGCCTTGTTCTGGCTGAACTTGTAGACCCCCCAGAAGTAGCACTGAGTCGGCACGAACCGCCCCTTGGGACCGGCCGGCGCCGGGAACGTCCAGCAATCGGCCGCGACGTCCGGGCTGTCCCGCTTGGCCACGGCCCAGGCCGACGGCGGGTTGAAGATCAACGCCGACTTGCCGGCGATCAGCGCCCGGTTGTTCGACGCGTCGTCATAGCTGACCGCATCGGCCGGGTAGAACTTCACCAGACGCTGGGCAAACTCCAACGCCTGTCGCGTGCCGTCCGACTTCAGTTGCGACTTGCCCTCGGCGTCGATCAGCGTGCCGCCGAACGCGGCGAACATCGCGCCGTGGGTGTCGGTCGCATCGGTGTTCAGACCGCCGCCCATGCCCATGGCGAAGGTCATGTTGTCCTTGGCAGCGAGTTCCGCGTATTTCAGGAACGTCTCCCAGGTCCAGTTGTCCTGCAGAGCGTTCTTTTCATCCTTCACCGGATACATCGCCTGCAGATCCAGGCCTTGTTTCTTGAACCAGCTTATCCGGGCGCACGGCGGCTTGGTCTGCGTGCCGCTGCTGGACGGCACCGCCGCCCACTGGCCCTTGTACTTGGCCAGGTAGGTGCTGACGCTATTCACATCGCCGTTGGCCGCGGTGAGCCGCTTCATCACGTCGTCAATCGGCTCCAGACTGTCGGCATAGTTCTGCACGTCCCACGTGACGAACGTCATGACGTCATGGCCCGCCTTGGCCTGGGTCTCCGCCGCCGGCGTAAGCTGCAGCTTGCCACCGGATGACGTGATGAAATCGGCGGTGACCTCTACCTTGTTCTTCTCAGCCCACGCGTTGACCTGCTTCTGCATGACATCGTTCGCGCCGGGCACCCAGTGGTCCCAGAAGCCGATATTCAGTTTGCCCGCCGCACCGGCCGTACGAATATGCACCAGCGGCAATGCGGCGGCGGCCGCACCCAGCTTGACGGCTCCGCGACGTGATATGTTCAACGGCTTTGACATGCGAACTCCCTGTAGGCCATTAGGCCCTTATTTCATTATCCCGCCTATTTTGACGGGCGTCGTCTCGTTCTACGGCAAAGCGCGCCCGTTGGGGACTCAAAACCGATTGGCCAGCGCAGTTTTTTGGATGGACCCGTCGCGCCATCGCCAACAGACCCGAACCCACCGCCCCAACCCCAACGCCCGGCACCTCAAAGCTGCTGCTGCCTCGCGCGATCACACCACGGCGGCGTCCGCGAACCAGTCGATCGCCGTGCCATGCGGGTCAGTCCACGCCACCGGATCGCCATTCACCGACAGCAGGAACCGGCCGGCCGGCCCGCTCGTCGCCACGCGCTCCGCCACCCCGGGAAACACCCGCGGAGACTCATTCGATATCCAGTAATCGCATAGCGACGTTACGTGTTCCGCGAACGCCTGCCTTTCACCCTGGTCCGTGACATACGCCAGGACAGCCGTATGGAAGACGACCAGCGTGGCACCCGCGGGCGCCTCGCCGCAGAGCTCCACCAGGCCGTCCCCCAGCAGATCCCCCTTCACGATCCTCGGCTGGTGCGCAGCCGCAATCCCCAGCGCAGCCCGCAGGTTCCCAAGCCGCTCCGTCTGTTCGGGCCAAACCAGCGTCTCCAGCCACGCGGCCTGCGCCGGATCCGCCGCGTTCAACGGATGCAGGTCCAGTCCCGCCCGCCAGATGACCTGCGGCATTTCCCCTGGCAGCGGCGTCCCCGCGTTGGCCGAACACCTGAACACGGGATATCGTCCCGTTTCCGCCGGCCGAATGACCCGGTCCCCATAGTCGTAGCCGTACCGGTCGGGCAGCAGACACAGTCCCGCCGACGCGCCCACCTCGACCAGGGCCAACGGTTGCGGCAACCGCGCCAGCACCGGAAGCAGCGTGGCGCACCGTGCCGGCTCATTGGTCTGAGTAGAATGCGTCAGCATGACCGAGCGAACCGCGTCGGCATTGTCCAACAGGCTCCGGCGGAAATGCGGCCAGTCAGCCTGCGAACCGAACAGGTGACGCACCGCCGCGAGCAGCAGATTGGGCTGCCGCTTCTCCTCCGGTAGCGTCATCAGGAACCTGATCGCATCCTGGTCCGCTGCAACGCCGCGTGCCAGCGCGCCATACAGCGGTGAACGTCCCGCCGCTTCTTCCTCGGCGAAGCGGATATACCGAAGCGAAAGATCGCCGGAATGCTGCTTGCTCATGGTCGTCAGGTCCTGCGCCCGGTCGCCAGCCGGAAACCGGCGCCCCGGCCTTATGTATCTACCGCCATCACGCTTCCCAAATCCCTGGGGTTGGCCAAATCCTTGGGGATAGCAAGAAAATTGTCGCTCAGACGACAGTTTTGCACAAAATACCCAAGTGCCTCAAGGCGTTCTCTCAGTTCGATTTCGCCGACCTTCAGCCATTCGGCATAGATCACCGGGCGACAGCGTTCGATCGTCTTCTCTGCGCCACGCAGAACTTCCATCTCCATGCCTTCAGCGTCGATCTTCAGCAGATCGACCCGTTCGAGGCCAAGCGAATCAATCGTAACCACCGGAATGAACTCTATGCTTGCCGCGTCATGTCGCCGCGGCTGCGTGAGCGTTTCGCGTTGCTCCGGCCCGAATTCCACGCTACCGAAACTCAACGGGGAGAAGTAGTCGAACTGCGGAACCTCAAGCGATCCCGGTGCATCCCCGACCGCGGCGTTGATGCAATGAACATTGATGGCACAGTTCAGCGCCATGGTCCCCGCCAGCATGTAATAAATGATCCTCTGCGGTTCGAAGGCTATGACCTTGCCGCCCGCCCCAACCAGTCGCGACAGGGCCAAGGAAAATGTACCGAAGTTCGCGCCCACGTCGATGACAACCCGCCCGCCGGATGGCGCGTGGGAAAGAATATCCGCCAGCAGCATGATTTCTCCATGCGCGTTCGCCCGGCCGTGCCGGAACAGATGCATCCCCTGTGCATCGTCTAATCTATGGACGATCATCTGGCCGTACACCGTCGGCACAACAACTGAAAACGGCAGCGCGGCGACCTCGATAGCACTCATCTTGAATCCTTTAGTAACCCGCCCGCGGTAACAGCCCGCCGCCTCGTCCACCCGCCGCCGTCGCGGACGCGATGGCCCGGGTTGCGCAGCGAGCCTTCTCGCGTCACCCACCCGTCCCGCCACTTTTCCGTCCGGCGTTCCTTCCGTTCATGTGTCCGTTGCTCGCCCAAGCCGCCCCGCGCAACGCGAAAGGGAGTCCTACCGGTGAATCGTTAACGAAAGTTGAATCCCGAGACGCAATACCGCGGAACCCGGGAAAAACCAGGGCAATCGGGTGAACCAGCGATCCGCAACTGAATCAGCACCATGTGCCTGACCTGCCCGGGATACTGCCTGACGGGAAAGGCCGGTGTGTGAGGATCTACCGATTTTGTCACCACAGACCCCCGGAGAAAGCCCGGCGTTTGACTGGCCATCCGATTGTTCGCAAAACCGACGGGGCCTGCGCGACCCCGTGCATGAAGCCCACCACGGCAGGAATTCTCTGCGCCTCTGTGGTGAAAAAATCTTGCTTTTACGCGCACCCGGGTCCGCCCATTTGGCCCCGAAGCCGGCACGGATCCGCCTTCTTATCGATGATCTCAGTCCGGTGCCCCATCATCCAGTGCCGTCCCCTGCGAACCGAACCTTTGCTCAGCCCATCCACCCGCGAATAGACCGCCACGAACTTCCCCACCCCAAAGTCCAACCAGGACAGATCCAACCGCAAGATCACCCCATCAGCTTCTTCAGGTTCGCCGCGATCTCATCCCCCGATTCGTCGGCCCGCACCGGAGCCACAAACGAACCATCCGGGCTCATCAGATACAGCACCGAACTGTGGTCCATCGAATAATCGTTCGGCCCCGACCCGGTGCGGTGTTCAGCGTAGTAAACCCGATATTCCTTGGCCACCTGAGCGATCTCTTCCGGCGTCCCCGTCAATCCCTGGATGTTCGGCCCAAACGCCGCCGCATATTGCTTCACCACGGCCGGCGTATCCCGCTTCGGATCGACGGTAATGAACAACGGCTGCACCCGGGACGCCGCCGGCCCAAGCTTGTCCATTGCGTCGGCAACCGCGGTCAGCGTGGTCGGGCACACATCCGGACAGAACGTATAGCCGAAATACACCAGCATATACTTGCCGCGGAAGTCACGGTCGGTAACGGGCTTGCCGCCGCCATCCTCCAGCGTGAATGGCCCCCCGATCGAGATCGGATTGTTGCCGCCGCTGCCGCTCAGCCACAGCACGCCCCCGGCCCCAACCAGCAGCACCGCCAGCAGCAGGCCCATCGTCGCATAAAGCACCCGGTGCCGCGGGATCTTCGGATTAATGGTGGTGTTCATGTTGGCCTCCGATGGATTGTTTGATCGGGCTCACGCAAATCGCCCGGATCGCGGCGATCAGGCCTTGCCCCGTGTGCCACGCACCAGCCGTCCCCGGACGGCGAACCGCACGCAGCCACCCGTTGGGATCGACCAGGAACTCGGCGCCGGACAAAGCCTCGGGCCGCACGCCGGTCAGCACCGCGTAAGCCACCCACGCCGCTTGCGTCGCCGCCGCACAGGACCCAAACGCCGGAGCAGCCGTGTCCCGCAGCGCCAGAGTGATCGTCGATAGGCCGGCCACAGGCGGAACTTGAACGTCCACCGCCTCACCGGCCACCACGTGCACGACGTGGCCTCGCAGATCCGCCATCCTCGACCCCTCCACCCCCACGCACGTCACCGGAAACGTCGGCGCTCGGACTGGAACGTCGAAGCCGGAATCCTGCTGCATCGCCAGCCCCGCATTGTGCGCGCGGATGAAATCGATCAACGCCCAGCGGTCATCCGCCGGCAGCACGTCACCAAAACCAGCCATCGCCAGGCCGCCCTCGGGGTCGTCGATACCATTGGTCAACCACCAGAACATCTCGCCGTCCGTATGCTCCCAGATATGCGGCGCCGTCAGGTCGGCCGGCTTGATCCGCAGCCCCACCGAGGCAGGTCCATTGCCCTCCCCTTCCGGCCCATGGCAGGCGACGCAATTCTGCCCGAACAGCACCTGACCCCGGGCGATCGAGGCAGCGGAAAAATCGGTGGGCGAGGTCTGGAAACTCGTCGGATAAGCTTCCACCGTCAGCAGCATCAGCGATGGCCCGCGCAGCACGCCAACCGCCACCAAAAGCCCGAGCGTCAGCAGCCGGAACCGCCGCCACAGCAACGCCCCAGCCATCAGCGCGACCGCCCCGCCCAGCGCCACCAGGCTGATAATGACCTCCGCCCGGAAACCCGCGTCCTCATTCACTGAAACCAGGCTGAACTGCCACGAAAACGGCCAGACCGGCGTAGAATGCGCCGCCGGCGGGTTGGACGCCATGAACGCCGCCGCGCCGACGATCGCTAGGCCGACCAGGGTCTCCACACCGATCGACATCACCAGATCGCGGCGTGCATTCCCCGCCCCCGAGGCCAGACGGTCCGTCAGCCACAGCCGGTTCACCGCCGCCAGCACCAGCGCCACCAGGAACAACCCAATTTTGACCAACGCAACGTGCCCATACGCCGTGCCGAACAGCGCGGGCAGCCCGCCGATCAGTTGCGACGCCTGGGCGAACCCGCTGCCGGTCAGGACTACGACGCAGCCCAGCCCAATCGGAGAGAACCGCTCGCACACCGGAACAGCCTGCCCCGGCGCCAGCACCAGCAAGCTGAGCCACAGCGGCAACAGCGCCCCAAGCCAGATCCCCGCGGCAACAAGATGCAGCGATTCGGACGCCACCAGCCCGTCGCCAATCGCCCCGCCGGTCGCTCCGGCATGCCCGATCAGCCCCTGAAGGCTCAGCGCCCCCGCGGTGAGCACCATGGTGAAGTAGAGCGACCCGCGCCACCACCGGCCACCCCACACCACCACAACCGGCGAAACCGTCGCCAGCACCAACAGCGCCAGACGCAGCATCACCACGTTGCCATAACGCGTATGCGCCGCCACCACCGGCAGCGCATCGAGCAGATCCGACAGGTCGCCAGCACCAGCGATCGCGGCCGACTGCAGCATGAACCACGCAGCACCGGCCAGCAGCGCCACCAGCCCGCTGATCCACCACAGCCGAGTCAACCGCCGCCGCAACCGGTCCGGGATGACCGGCGCGGCGGGCAATATCCACGCCATGAAGCCGGCCGTCCCCAGCAGCGACACCGTCGCCGCCAGGTGCAGGCCCCGCGCCAGTGCCATGATCGAGCCAGCGTCCATCGCTCAGCGTTTCACGCTAAAGGTGAAATGCCCCTCGGTCTTGTGGGTATCCACCGAGGTGACATGCCACGTCACCGCATAAACCCCGGGCGGCAGCGTCTTCAGTTTGACCGACAATACCCGCCCGTCATCCTGCGTGGCCGGCCGGCCCTCATCCACGCGCGCACCATTGGCATCCGTCACCTCGACAGTGCTGAACAGCGGCTCGACCGGTTCGGTATAGGTCAGGTTCAGCGTCGGTGGCGAACCCGACACCTCCGACCCGACCGCCGGCGACGCTCGGTCCAGAAACGCATGGGCAAACGCCGCCTGACCCACCAGGCAGGCGGCGACCACCAGGACAATGAAGCGGATCATGTCCGGAACCAATCCACGATCGGCGTGCCAAGCGAGCTGGCGAACAGGTCGTCGAAATACAGATGCACCTGGGCGATCACACCGGGATGGTTGCCGGTCGCCCGGTTGCCGGGCAGCAGCGCCTCCACGCTCACCGCGTACGTGGTCGCGGTGTAATTCACCCCCAAACCCCAAAGATACTGCGTCTGTGTCTGGTTCGGCCGGCTGGCGGACGACGACCATGCCAGTTCCACCACCGGCGTCAGCTTGTTGACGAAGCTGGGAAGGCCGTAATCCTTCACCTGCGACGACAAATAGCGGATGCTGTACTGCAGCGAGAGACCCCCGCTCCAGGCATTAGAATTGCCGTTGTTCAGCGGGTTACCAGAGGAATCGACCTTCAGGCCCTTGTCGGCGATCCTGTAGGTCAGTTCCCCGGTCAGAAACAGCGGGCGAGCGAAACCAATCGGCACATCGCCAAAACCCTTGCCGAAATACACCGTAGGCCCGGTGCTGCCACTGTCGTCATTGCCCAGGTTCGCCCCGTTCGACCCGTTGGCACCAGATCGCGCAAACTCCCGCTGCACCCCGACCGACACCAGGAACTCATGTTCCGCGTTGACATAAGGCTTGTATTTCAGCGTGACGACGATGTTGTTCCAGCCATTCGCGGTCTTCGTGCCAGGCTGCGCCAACCAACTATAGCCGCTGTTGATCACGAAGCCGAAATTCTCGGTGATGCGTTTGTCGAGCTCGAACCCAAGGTTGTAATTGTACGACGTCGCGCCGCCACCCGCATCCTGAGGCAGGAACTGGAATGTCGGCAGGCTTGCCTCGTCGGCGACATTGGGATCGTCGATCAGCAGCGTGCTGATGAACATGTGGTCGCCGGCAAAACCGTGGGCGTGGGCGTGGCTGGCCAGTGTCACCGAACCAACGGCGAACGTGGCTATCAGGGTACGCGGTCTCATGAGGGGACTCCTGAAGCAGAACAAGAATCAGCCCGCGCAAACGGGCCGGCGGGCATGTTCAGGAGTAGGTCGGGGGCGCTCGAGGCTGGCTGGGGAGACGCTGCGCCGCCGGTGGAGCGGTCGACGGCGGCGGCAGTTCGGCTTTAACAACAACCCCGGCGTCGCGAGGCATCGGGGTGGCAACAACCGACACCAAAGCAGCCGGCGCCGCATGCACGGCAACGCACAACGGGCAAACCAGGCAATCGCCGTGGGACGGCGCTTTCGACCGCCCGCCGCCCGCTTCATCCTCCGAGTGACACAGCACGCCCGCGGTAGCGATCGGGTCGATCCGCGGCACGCTCGCCCCGGCGCCAAGCTGGCCCATCAGCGCCAGCAGCACCGCGAACAGCCCAAACAGGTGGAAGCGGCGGTTCAACACGCCAAACCTCTTACAGCCCTTCCGCGCCCGAAGGAAATACCTGTGCCCGCGGCTTCCCGCGTTCGGGGTACGTGCCATGGCCGGGCCTGGACCGGCCACCTCCCCAGTCCGCTAAAGATCGGCGACCAACGCCACAATACATTCCCCCACCGCCTTGCTCTCGCGACACCCCCGGCCCAACCCATCAGCCCCGCTTCAGATGCTCCTGCAACCGCGGCATCAGCTCGACCAGATTGCAAGGACCGTGCCGATTATCCAACTGAGACACCAGGATATCGTCCCAACCATCCTTGACCGCACCCGTGCTGCCCGGCAGCGCGAACAGATAAGTCCCCCCCGCCACGCCGCCGATAGCGCGAGACTGCATCGTGGACGTGCCGATCTTCTGATAACTCAGCATCCGGAAAAGCTCGCCGAAACCCTCGATCCGCTTCTCCATCACGTGCTCAAAGGCTTCCGGCGTCACGTCGCGCCCGGTAATCCCGGTGCCCCCCGTCGTAATGACAACATCGATATCCGGATCGGCGATCCAGCGCCGCAGCAGCATCTCGATCGCCGCGGTATCGTCTTTCTCGATGGCACGAACCGCCACCCGATGGCCCGCCTTCACGATGCGTTCCGCCAACGCGTCGCCCGACGTGTCATCAGCCGAACTGCGAGTATCCGAAACGGTCAGCACCGCGATGTTGATCGGAATGAACGGGCGGCTGTCGTCGATGCGGGCCATTGCGTGTGCCTCCGGCGAGTTAACCCCGCCCGAACGGTGTAGCGCCGGTCACTTCAATCCCGGCGTCAGAATTGCCATCTTGCGCTCGACACCCGATGGTGTGAAGCGGGGCGCCTCGAACCGCGGAAACTCACCCGCCGACAGCGCATCCAGGCTCGACGCCGGCAGGTGCATGCGGGCAGCATAGATCCAGGAATACAGTAACGCGTGCTGCACGAAGGCACGTGTCTCGGCGACCGGAATCGCCTCGATAAACAGCAACGGATCGCCACCGTCATGCAGCCCGGCGCCCCACCGGCCAAAGTTTCCGGGACCGGAATTATAGCTCGCAAGAATACGTAACAGGTCGTTATCGATACCATCCTGCCGAGCAAGATAGGCTATGTAACGTTGGCCGATGGCGAGGTTAAAGGAAGGCTCATGCAGGCGATCCGCCGCGTCGAGAATATCACCAGTGATATATTGTGCCGTTGCCGGCATGATCTGCATCAACCCACGCGCGCCGGCAGGCGAAATCGCACCAGCATCGAAATTAGATTCCAGTCGCGTCAGCGCATAGACCAGACTCGGATCGATACTGAATCCACCGGCCGGCCGAAGCCGCGGCACCGGAAACCGAAGCTCATCGTGCGACCGCCCGTCCTCGGACTGCAGCAAAGCCGCCATCTGCGCAGCGCAGTCCGTCAGCCCGACAGCCGAGGCCACCATCATCAGCGACCGCCCGAACACCGGGTTGGCGCGGGCTTGCGGCCACAGCGCCCGCAGCTCCGCCTCCGCTCGGTCGGATTGCCCGATCTGTAGCAGCGCGAACGCACGCCACCCCTGCGCGGTCGTCGCCACAGCATCGACATCCGCCTGGCTCAACAACTCCCCGCTCGGTAAAATACCAGTGTCCATACGCAAGATCCGGCGAGCCAGCAGACCATGGAACGTCAGTCGTTCCTCCGCCGCCACGCGCAGCCATCTCGCCGT
Source organism: Rhodopila sp. (assembly GCA_028291505.1). Classification (GTDB taxonomy): domain Bacteria; phylum Pseudomonadota; class Alphaproteobacteria; order Acetobacterales; family Acetobacteraceae; genus Rhodopila. The sequence continues at coordinate 13,881 of JAQGHW010000435.1, forward strand.
GCCAAGACCGTCGTGCATGGTGCGGCTGGCACGCGATGCCCAGAACGCCGACGCCGCGTGCAGTCGTGCCGATGTGTTGCGGGCTTCCGCTCCGCCTTCGAACAGGCTTCGTGCCAATTCGATACGATCCAGTCGCCAGGCCGCAAGCCCGCCAATGTAGAAACCAAGGCTCGGCTGGTCCGCCGCCACGGTGTCATTCAGCGCCAACTGCGCAACCCGCAAAGCGTCGGCATCTTCGTTACGCGTAAACAACACCTGCGCGACTTCCGCCCGAAGCTGCCCGATATACGCAGGCGAAATACCACGCGTCATGCTGATCAGACGCAGCGCGGAAGCGGTATTGCCACGCCCCGCACGATCGAGAACCGTTCGATCCAACAATGGATTCCGAGCCAGATCGTTACGCGGCGGGTCGATATCCTCCGGCAACGGGTCAACGTTCGCAGACCGGACCAGACCGACTGCCTCGGGCGCCGGTAACACCGTCACGCCCTTCGGCAAACGCGTCAGCAACAGCGCGTGAACCGCGGGCGCATCGGGCTGGTCGCCGTAACGAGACAGCCAGTCAAACAATTCGTCCACCGTCGTACGATGGTAACGGCCCAGGTAACGATCCGCCAGGACGGTGCCCAACAGCATCGAATTCCCCAAAGCGGCAACGGAACGAACCGCCAACGGAACATCCCCGCGAGCCTGGAAAGCAAAAACACGCCGCATGACAGCCACGTCGCTCGGGTCCAACGGCTGCGGAAATGCAACCCCCGGCGCCCCGCTGTGCGCGATACGCGGAACCGCCCACGCAGCCTCATCAGGCCGTGTGCTATCCCCCGTAAGCGTCCCCGCGCCATTCCCCGATCCGGACACCTGTCCATGCGCAGCGGACGTGAACGCCCCCGCTAAAATCGCAGCCCCGGCAAGCAGCGCCCGGGCGGTAGGAAGACGGGAGAGCGTATAACCGATCCCTCGCATGCCGTCTCGCTAGCCGCTCCGCCAGTGAGACGCAACCCCAATCGGCGGGAGGATTAGCAATAATTGAGACGGAATAAAGAAATCCGTGACTTAACCCCGGGTATTTCGAGTCACATTCGCGTTGGTGATAGATCAATCGACCGTCGCAGCAGGCGCAATCCAGCCCAAGCTTCCCGCCGCAGCAGCGGGCTTTTCAGCATCTCGGCGAGGCCCGGAAGCGCCAGCGTGGGCAGCGTTGACGGCATCCCTGGTATGCTCGTTTCGACCCACCCGCGCGGCGACCGCCGCCGAACGGACCCCTGCGGCAGCAAAGCCCGCGCCGCGGTGCCACCGAACAGCACGATCCGATGCGGTTTCAACAATGCAACCAACCGGTGCAGGAACGGCAGACAGATCGCCAGTTCGCCGGGCGACGGCGGACGCCCCCCGGGCGGACGCCACGGCAGCAGCGCCGCAAGCATCAGTTCCGCTCGGTTCAACCGAACGCTCGCCAGCATCTGGTCGAGCAACTGGCCTTCCGGTCCGGCGAACGGACGGCCACTGCGATCCTCCTCCCGCCCCGGCGGTTCGCCGATAATCAAAGTGGTGCTGGCCCGATCACCCTCGGCAAACACCAGGTTGCTGGCGGTATCGCGCAACGCGCACCCATCAAAATCGGCCAACGCGGCACGCAGCTCATCCAGCGTCGCAGCCCGGCCGGCCAGGCCGAGTGCACGCTCGCCCGCCGTCCCCTTCGGCGCCTCCGCCACTGGCACCGGGCGCGGCGGCGCCACCGGCCTGGCTTCCACCGGCCGCAACCGGTCGATGGGGTCAAGGTCTAGCGCCTCGTCCGCACCCCATTCGACCTGCAGCCGCAACAGTGCGAAAGCATCATCCAAGCAAAGCGGCCCTGAAACGATCCCGTTCTATGTGAGGAACGAGATTCTTCTTGCCGTCATGCGTCGCCGGCCCCTCGGTGACCCGCAGCAGGATGAACGACAGCCCACCGCCTTCGCGAACCAGCCGCCGGCCTTCCGCCATGTCCGCCTCGGTATTGATCACATGCACCACAGGAAACCCACAGCCCGCCGCGATCACGTCCAGCCGGACGCCCAGGCCGGTGTGGCTGTCCTGGTTGCCCGTCTCACCGTAGTGACCATTGTCCACACAGATGATCGTCAGATTGGGCGGGTTCTGCAACGCGATCGTTGCAAGTGCCCCGACATTCATCAACAGCTCACCGTCCCCCGTCGCCACCAGCACACGTCGCTTCGGCTGAGCCAGCGCCAGGCCCAGCGCCATCATCGGTGCCGCCCCCATCGCCCCGCCCAATCCGAACAGACTGGGGGATTCATGCGTCAGCGCCGACAATTCCCACGCAGTGCCCGCCAGCCCCGCGACCATCAGGAAATCCCCCGGTCTCTCGATCAACGCCGGCACCGCCTGCCGCCGATCCAGCACGGCATCGGGCAAAGTCGCTGTCTGCAGCTTGCTCAGTTTAGCCATCGTCTCGCCCCCTCAGAACTTCTTGGCGCCGATCAGGCGCTGGGTCAGCAGCACAGCCACCTGCTGGCCGGACTGGAAAGCCATCGTGATGGCAGCGGAAACCGCCGGAATCACCTCCGACGGCTGTTCCGCCCGCAGCACAATCACACCCATCGCCTTCAGCACCGGCTCGACCGCCTGGCCCATGGCGAACTGCCACGGATTCCCCTCGCCGAATTCGCCACGCATCGAAACAAGTGTCAGAAACGGAAACCGTCCCCCCTGAGTCAGCGACAGCATGTTGATACAGTTGCCCACACCCGACGATTGCATCAGCAGCACCGCGCGCTGGCCGCCCAGGTCGGCACCCGCCACCATCGCGACCCCTTCCTCCTCGGTCGTCAGCGGCACCGAATGCACGTCCGGATCAGCCAGCGACCGGTCGATCAGCACCTTATGTCCGGCATCCGGCACATAGCAGATCTGAGTAACCCGGTTCGCCCGAAGCAGATCGTATACCGCGTCGGGCCAGGCATCATTCGTCATCATCGTTTCCTAGTTCGTTACCAACTTGCAGCCGCCCTGGTTCAGCGGCCGAAACGCATCATTCCCCGGAATCCGAGCCAGCACCTTGTAAGTGTCCCAGCGGGATTTCGATTCACTGGGCGCCTTGACCCGGAACGTATACATATCATGCACCGCCCGCCCATCCTGCCGGACCGTAACAGTGCCGAACAACAAGTCCTCGATCGGCTGCTTGCGCAACTGCGCGATGACCGCCTCCCCCTCGATCGTATCGGCCGCCTTCACCGCATGCAAATATGCCAATACCGATGAATAGACCCCCGCCTGGTTAGCCGTTGGCACACGATCGCCGAAGCGCTGAGCAAACCGGCGGCCAAAAGCGCGAGTGTTGTCGTTCAGGTCCCAGTAAAACGCCTCGGTCACCGTCAGCCCCTGCGCCGCTTGCAACCCGATCGAATCGACATCCACAATCTGGGTGAACAGCCCCGCCAGAACCTGCTTCTTGGAAATGCCGAACTCCGCCGCCTGCTTCACCGCGTTGATCAGATCGGCCCCGGTATCGGCAAGCGCTATGACCTTGGCACCCGAAGACTGCGCCTGCAGCAAATACGAAGAAAAATCGGTCGTCCCAAGCGGATGCTTGACCGATCCAACAACCTTGCCACCCAGGCCGATCAACACCGCCGAGGAATCACGCTCCAGCGCCGCCCCCAGCGCGTAGTCGAAGCTGATATAGTACCAGGTGTCCGCGTGCTGCCCCATCATCGCCCGCGCCATGGTATTGCCCATCGCGTAGGTATCCATCGTCCACTGCACCGTCGTGGGCTGGCAGAACTTTCCCGTCAGATCGGACGTGCCGACATTGGTCGCGATGAACGTCCGATGCTTCTCCGCCATCACCGTATTCACCGCCAGTCCAACCCCGGAATTGACCGAGTCAGCCACCGCGTCCACGCCTTCCCGGTCCACCCATTGCCGGACGATCTGCACCCCGACATCAGGCTTGTTCAGGTGATCGGCCGCCAGGATCTCAACCCTGAAGCCGCCCCCTTGGGCAGCGAAATCCTCAGCCGCCATCTGCGCCGCCACAACCGAGCCGCGACCCGACTGATCCGCGAACGGCCCATTCATATCATTAAGAATCCCAACCTTCACCGTCCCCGGAAGTTCGGCCTCGGCGAAGGCAGCCGGCAGCAGAGCGGCCACGGCCAAAGCCGCACAACGGAACCACATCGGAAGCCTCCCCTTATCTTATTTTTTTGACGTTACATCAAACGAAGCAGGACGTCAGCACCTGTGCGAAAGCCCTGGCGCGGTGGCTGACCGCGTGTTTCGCGTCCGCGTCCATTTCCCCAAACGTCTGCTGGGCACCCGCCGGGACAAACATCGGGTCATACCCAAAACCCCGATCCCCCCGAGGCGGCCACACTACAGCGCCGTCGATGCGCCCAAGGAACGTCTCGGTATGGCCGTCCGGCCAGGCAAGGCAAAGTGCGGCGATGAACCAGGCCCGCCTGTCCGGATTGTCCCCCATACGCTCATGCACGCTCGCCATCGCCACCGCGAAATCCTTCGCCGGTCCAGCCCACCGAGCGGACAATACCCCTGGCGCACCGCCCAACGCCGCCACGCAAAACCCGGAATCGTCCGACAACGCCGGCAGCCCGCTCGCGGTCGCCGCCGCCACCGCCTTGATGCGCGCGTTGCCGGCGAAATCCGGCGCATCTTCCTCCGGCTCCGGCAGCCCCAACGCCCCGGCCGAGACCACTGCGATCCCCAGCGGCCGCAGCAAAGCCTCGATCTCGCGAAGCTTGCCCTTGTTGTGGCTGGCCAGAACCAGCTTCTGACCGGCTGCGAGCTTCCGCGCCATCAGGCGCCAAGCGCCGACCGCTGCAGTTCGAACAGCGCACCGGTGCCCTTGCGCGCCAGCACCAGCAACTCCAAAAAATGCGCCTCGTTGAAGGCGGACTTTTCCGCCGTGGCCTGGATCTCCACAATCCCGCCGCCGTCCGTCAGCACGAAGTTCGAATCGGCGTCGGCATTGGAATCCTCCTCATAATCCAGGTCCAGAACCGGTACACCGCCAACAATCCCGCAGGAAACCGCCGCGACCTGGCCCGTCAACGGGATCGTCTTCAGCACGTTCATCTTCACCAGATGCCGGAACGCCAGCGACAGCGCCACCCAGGCCCCGGTAATCGCCGCGCAGCGCGTGCCGCCATCGGCGTTAAGCACGTCGCAGTCCAGGGTAATCGACATCTCGCCCATGGCCGAACGGTCCACCACGGCGCGCAACGACCGGCCGATCAGGCGCTGAATCTCCTGCGTGCGCCCCGATTGCTTGCCGCGCGCAGCCTCCCGGTCG
>JAQGHW010000458.1 GCA_028291505.1 Rhodopila sp.
TGACCGGCTTTATCCGCCGCGCCGAGCTTGCCCGGGACAAAGGCGATCAACGCCCCGACCGCTTCGCCGTTGGCGAGAAGGTCGATGCCAAGATCACCGCGGTCGATCGTCAGTCGCGCAAGCTGACGCTGACCATCAAGGGCAAGGAAGTCGAGGAAGAGAAGCAGGCCATGGCCGAATTCGGTTCGTCCGACTCCGGCGCCTCGCTGGGTGACATCCTGGGGGCCGCGATCCGACGCCGCAACCAGCTGTCGCAGGACGGCTAATCAGTGGCCGGCGGTCAGCGGTCAGTGGTCAGTAGACAACAGGGATCAGTGCGCGGTGATCAGAAGTTCGCTCTTCTGACCACCGACCACTGACCACCGACCACTGTCTCTGGAGACCGATCTGCTACTGGACAGGCGGCGCCTCAAGCGCCGCCTTGTCTTTTGGCGCGTGTTCGCGGTGCTCGCCCTGGTGGTCGCGGCGCTGGCCGGCTTGCGGGGGGCCGGTTTGACCCCCTTAGGCGCCCATATCGCGCGGATCACGGTCAATGGCCTGATCACCGAAGACCGTAAAACCACCACTGCGATCGACGCGCTTGCCGACGACGACCACGTCAAGGCGGTGATCCTGTCGATCGACAGCCCCGGCGGCAGCGTCGCCGGCGGAGAAACCTTGCATGACGCGATCGCGCGGGTTGCCGCCAAAAAGCCGGTCGTCGTGACGATGGGCGGTCTCGCCGCATCCGCCGGGTATATGATCGCGGTCCCTGCCAGCCGGATTTTCGCCCGCGAAGCCACCCTCACCGGGTCGATCGGCGTGTTGCTGGAAACCGGCGAGGCATCCGGCCTCCTCGGCAAGTTGGGGATTAGCGCCGAGGTCGTCCGTTCCGGTCCGCTGAAGGACGAGCCCAGCCTCGTGCGGCCATTGTCGCCCGCGGGGAGGGATGTCCTGCAAGGTCTGGTGAACGACATGTATGACCAGTTTGTCGGCATGGTCGCCGAAGGACGCCACATGGAACCCGCGAAGGTCCGCTCCCTGGCGGACGGCCGAGCCTATACGGGGCGGCAGGCATTGGGTCTGGGGCTGGTGGACGCGATCGGCGGGGAACGGGAAGCCAAGGATTGGCTGGCTTCCGCGAGGGGCATCCCGGCGGATCTACCGGTCCAGGATCTCTCCGACGGCGGCATCGCCAGCCACGCGCTGTCCGGTCAACTTGGTATGATGGTCCAGGGCATGTGGAAAATGCTGATTTCACAAAGCGTTAGTCTTGACGGGGCTCTGGCCGTCTGGCAACGTTCCGGGTACTGATTGCCCGGGGGCTCCCTTGACCAAATCGGAACTAATCGCGGAATTGGCAACTGCAAATCCGCACTTGCGTGGCCAGGACGTGGAAACCATCGTGGCGACAATCTTCGAGGAGATAACCTTCGCCCTCGCCCGGGGCGAGCGAGTGGAGTTGCGCGGATTCGGGGCCTTTACCGTAAAACACCGGGATGCCCGCACCGGGCGCAACCCAAGGACGGGTGCCTCGGTTTCGGTAGATGAAAAGTCGGTTCCGTTCTTCAAGGCCGGGAAGGAACTGCGGCTGCGGGTGAATTCCGGCAAGATCCCCCGGGCAGCCGCTGCAGAACGAAAGAAGGCCTGAAAGGTTTGCGGTCCCCATGCTGTTCCTGATCGTTACATTCGTGCTGTGCCTGCCTCTGGTGTTGTTCGCGTTATCCAACACCCAGGTCGTTACACTGGGACTGTGGCCGATGGATTACGGCATCGATGTCCACCTATCGATCGCGATCCTGGTTGCGATGGCGATCGCATTCCTGCTTGGTGCGTTGGTCGTTTGGGTGTCGGAGCTTTCCCAGCGCAGGCGGGCACGCCGGGCCGAACGAACGGTACACCTGCTGGAGGCACAGATCGAGGCACTGAAGGCTCGCGTCGGCTCACCGATATCGCTGCCGCCGACGGCCTGATGACAGCCGGCAAGCGGCTGATCGTCGCGCTGGACACGGTCGATGTCGGCCAAGCGCGGCGTTGGGCCAACGCCGTCAGCCCGCATGCCGGTCTCCTGAAGCTCGGCCTGGAATTCTTTCTGGCAAACGGCGCGGCAGGCTTCGTGGACATAACCGGCGGACCGATCTTCCTGGACCTGAAGCTGCACGACATCCCGAACACCGTGGCTGGCGCCGTGCGGGCGGTGCTGCCCTTGAAGCCTCGGATGCTGACGATCCATGCCTGCGGCGGTGCGGCGATGGTTCAAGCCGCGCATCAGGCCGCTACCAGCGCCGGGCCGGACCGACCAATGATCCTCGCGGTGACGGTGCTTACCAGCCTGGGCCAGGACGATCTCAACGCTATTGGTGTTGCCGCGACTCCGGCCGAACAGGCCCTGCGCCTCGGTCGCCTCGCCATCGAGGCCGGCGCGGATGGCCTGGTATGTAGCGCTTGGGAAGTCGCCCTGCTGCGACAGACGTTCGGGTCAGCCGTCAAGCTGGTCGTGCCGGGCATCCGCCCTGCCGGATCGGCCACCGGCGACCAGGCCCGTACCATGACTCCCGAACAGGCGGTCTCCGCGGGTGCGGACTGGATCGTGGTTGGCCGGCCGATCACCGGCGCGGGCGACCCGGGTGCTGCCGCGGCCAGCATCGCGGCCGCGATCCGATGACCGCCATCCAATGACCAACGTCAAGATTTGCGGCATCAACGATCCGGTCGCCTTCGACACGGCGATCGAGGCCGGGGCGGACTGGATCGGGTTCGTGTTCTTCCCCCCCTCCCCCCGGTATGTGGCACCGGACATCGCTGCCACCCTGTCCGCCCGGATCGCCGGCGGCCCGCCCCGCGTCGGCCTGTTCGTGGATCCAACCGTGGCGGGAATCACCCGGGTGCTCGATACGGTGAAGCTGGACGTGCTGCAAATCTATGGCGCGGTGGACCAACTGGATACCATCAAGGCGCGGTTCGGACTGCCGATCTGGCGCGCCGTCGGTATCAACAGCACCGCCGACCTGCCCACCGATCCCCTGGGCGCCGACCGCCTGCTTCTGGAGGCCAAGCCGCCGGCAGGAGCAAACCGACCCGGCGGAAACGCAACGACCTTCGACTGGACGGTGCTGCGGGGTTGGTCAGCGCCGGCACCATGGGTGCTGGCGGGCGGCCTGACACCCGACAACGTGGCGAACGCCATTCGCGATACGCAGGCGGACGCGGTGGATGTCTCATCAGGGGTGGAACGCACCAAGGGCGTCAAAGACCCCGAGCTGATCCGAGCGTTCATCGCCGCCGCGAAGGGCGT
>JAQGHW010000463.1 GCA_028291505.1 Rhodopila sp.
TGGAACGCCGCCGACTGGCCGCTGCGGCATCCGCTGGACTTTATCGGCGGCAACGGTGGCGCGGGCGTTGGCGCCGGGCCTGGCATAGCCGTTGGGGCCGCCTTGGCGTTGCGTGGCACCGGGCGGCTGCCGGTGGCGGTGGTGGGTGACGGCGACTTCCTGATGGGCGTCACCGCGCTGTGGACCGCGGTGCACTATCGCATTCCCCTGCTGGTGATCGTCGCCAACAACCGGTCGTTCTTCAACGATGAGGTGCACCAGGAACGGGTCGCGCGCATGCGGGGGCGGCCGGTGGAGAACCGATGGGTCGGGCAACGCCTGGCTGACCCCGAGGTCGATCTGGCACAGCTTGGCCGGGCACAAGGTGCCGTGGGTTTCGGCCCGGTTTCCAGTGCAGACGAGCTGCCGGCAGCACTGCGTCAGGCTGGCGCCTCGGTCGTCGCCGGCGGCGTGGCCGTTGTCGATGTGCGGGTTGAACCGGGTTACACGCCGGCGATGGCGCGCGCGATGACACGCGATGCAAACCCGCCGCGGTGATTCGGATACTGGCATCAAGTCTCTGACGGAGGGTGGGTCATGCTAAGAACTGAACAGAATGAACTGCTGACACGAACCGCGCCGGGAACATCGATGGGCGCGATGTTCCGGCGCTACTGGATCCCCGCGCTGCTCGCCGAGGAATTGGCTGAGAATGATGGGGCGCCGGTGCGGGTGCAACTGCTGTCAGAGAGTCTGATCGCGTTCCGCGATACCCAAGGGCGGTACGGGCTGATCGACGAGTTCTGCGCGCATCGTGGCGTCTCGTTGTGGTTCGGCCGCAACGAGGCGTGTGGGCTGCGCTGTCCGTATCATGGCTGGAAATACGACATGACCGGGCAATGCGTGGAACTGCCTTCGGAACCGGAGGCCACCGGATTCCGTGCCACGGTCAGGCTGCGATCCTATCCTCTGGTGGAGCGCGGCGGTGTGCTGTGGACCTATATGGGGCCGCCCGAGTACCAGCCGGGGCTGCCGGAATACGAGTTTGCCCTTGTGCCGCCGGAACACCGTTTCGTCTCCAAGCGGCTGCAGTTCTGCAACTGGCTGCAGGCGCTGGAGGGCGGGATCGATTCCAGCCACGTGTCCTGACTCCACCGCGACGCGCTGCGTTCAGACCCTCTGATGCAGGGATCGCGTGGCAATCAATACAACATGGCGGATGCCATGCCGGTGTTCGCCGTGGCGGACCAACCCGCGGGACTGTTCATCGGGGCGCGCCGCAACGCGGAGCCTGGCACCTACTACTGGCGTATCACGCCGTGGTGCATGCCGTCGTTCACCATGATACCGCCGCACGGTAGCCAGCCGGTGCACGGACATTTCTGGATACCGATCGATGACGAGAACTGCTGGGCTTGGAGCTTCGATTACCATCCGCTCCGAACCCTGACGCCTGCCGAGGTAGCGGCGATGCGCGACGGCAAGGGCATCCACACCCGCGCCATCCCCGGCACCTACATTCCTGTCGCCAACAAGGACAACGACTATCTGATGGACCGGGCCGCGCAGAAGGCCGGCGCCACGTACAGCGGTGTCAACGGCATCGCCATGCAGGACGCGTCGCTTCAGGAGAGCATGGGACCGATCATGGACCGCACGAAGGAGCATTTGACCACGACGGATAATGGCATTGTCGCGGCCCGCGGCCGGTTGATGCGCGCGGTGCTCGCTCTCGCGGACAAAGGGGTCGCGCCACCGGGCACCGACCCAGTGACCCATCGCGTCCGTTCGACCTCTGTCGTGCTGTCAGCCAGCGAGCCGTTCCAGGAAGCCGCACGTGACGCGCTGCTCGCGCGCCCTGGAGTTGTGCCGGTTTCGGTTTGAACTCGGGCCGGATGCGGGCGGCCAGGTGTTTCGGGCCACGCGGATCGAACAGAATACAAGGTTGGGTGTCGCCGATTTCTCGCGGCCATTCCTGACGGATAAGCGGCGTCGCCCAGGCTTGCAGCGTTCGGCTTTTGCGCTCCATGGAAAGGACGTTTCAGCTCAAATCGCGCCGGGATAGAGATCCTTGCCATACGATTGACGGATATCGCGCAACAACTCGCCTGTGGGCGGCGAATACATCATCGTCTTGCTGGTGAAGAACCCAGTCAGTTGTTTGATCTGCACTGCGAGTTCCGCGACCTTGAGCAAACCGATCACGCCATTGACAATCGGTGCTGCATCGACCGCATGGACCCCCGACTTCGCCAGGATCGACATGACGATCCCGCCGGCGGGAATGAGGACCTCCGCGCCTCGCGCGATGCCGCGCCGAGCGGCTGTTGTGAACTGATCGACGACCATCTGGCGCACATGATCGTCTTCGAAGGCGCTGTCCAGGACGGCACCGCGTTCAACCTGCATATTCTCGATGGAAACGAGCCGCCCGGCGAGGCCGGCACCCGCGATGTTCTCCGTCACCTTGCGAACGAATTTCGGATTGACATTCACTACCGAGAAGCCGGGTCCCATCATGCAGGCCAAATGGATCGAGGATTCGCAAAGTCCCAGCACGGGAATATTGAGCACCTCCCGCAATGCGTGCAGTCCCGGATCGAAAATATTGCCGATCAGGAAGGCATCGTACCCCCCTGCTCTGCTCGCAGGCCATTCGACAGAATTTCCTGCGTGTCCACGTGTTCGAGGTATCTGTACTGATCCGCGATCGCCGCGCCTTCGCTCAACCCATAAACATCAATAGTGGTTCCCGGCGCCGCAGACCGGGTGAGCAACTGTTTCAGACTTTGGGCGTAGAGACCCGCCCCTGAGCGACGCGCCACACCCATGCTTTGATAGAAAAGTTTCATTGTACACTTCCTTATAGGGAATTCATCCGGCTGCCGCACTGACCGGCATACGGGTAACGTGCACCGAGACGCCCGCTGGGACGAGCTCTGCCATCTCTGGTTCCGCCGTCGGATTGCCTGGCGGCACAAGGAACCCGATACGCGCCCTCCATCCTGTCATTGTGAACCTCCGACGATCCTGTATCCTTTCGTACCGCCCTTTCCAACTGGGCCTCACAGCCCGTGGGGTTCGGTTTTTTTGAGGCCACGCAAGTACTTGCCGTGGTCGATCATCGCCGGGTGCTGTGTCGTCATGGAGTTGGCTCATGGGGAAGCTTGAGGGAAAAGTCGCTGTGGTAACCGGATCGGGCCGTAATATCGGTCGGGCGACGGTGCTGAAACTGGCCGCGGAGGGCGCTCACGTCGTCGTTAATGCTCGCACGAACCACGCCGAGGCGGAGGCCGTGGTGCGCGAAGCCCAGGGCCTCGGCGTCAAGGCGCTCGCCGTCATTGCCGACGTCGCCAAGACGGACGACGTCGAGATGCTGGCCGCTCGGGCTCTGTCGGAGTTTGGCCGCGTGGACATCCTGATCAACAATGCCGCGGTCCGGCCTCACAAGCCCTTCACGGAGCTGACGGCGCAGGAC
>JAQGHW010000480.1 GCA_028291505.1 Rhodopila sp.
CGCCGGTGCGATCCCGGCCATTTCGGTGTTACGGTCGACGCCAAGCCAACTGCCGCCAACGACGATCGACCCATGCTCCGCGAGAAACGCGATCTCCCGCTGATGCACCGGCTGAATATACGGCGTAACCAGCAGCACCCGCTTTGTCCCCAGCGCCTGGAACGCCGCCAGGATCGCGTCCGCTGTCGCGATCGCCGGCCGTCCGGTCGCGGCGGTGATGCGGCCGCGGATTTCACCAGCCATGTGCGGCGCGAAGGTCGATACCGCCGTGCAATGGAAAGCGATCGCATCCGGCTCCGCATGCCCAAGCAACGCCGCCGCGTTGTCGAGGTCCGCCAGCATCGCCATCATTTCGGCCTCCGAACTGCCGCGCAAAGCCAGCCGCGTCGTCAACATCGTTACGTTGTCCGGAAGCATCGCCCGCAGTTCGGTTTCCGCGACGCTGTTGCCGGACGGCACCAGCACGCCAAGCCGATGGGTCCCGTAAACAACCCGGTTCACGCGGAGAAAACCGCACTGATCGCACCCAGCGCGTTCAACGCCGGCGGGAACCCCGTCAGCGGCGCCGTCTGAATGATCGCCTCGATCACCTGAGTCTGTGTCAGCCCGATATTCAGTGCCGACTGACCGAATTTCGCCACCTGCTCCGGCAACCGCAGCGCGGTGAACGAGGCGACCGCGACCAGCGCCCGCTGCCGATGCTCCAGCCCTGGCCGAGACCAGATCTCGCCGTACCCGTAACGGATCGCCGCCGGGTACAACTGCCCCGTCACCGGATTGTCCGGCGACGCGTACCCCTGCCCCGCTCGGTCGCCATGCAACGCCGCCATCAATTCGGCGCCCCGCTGATCCAGTGCCTCCAGCGAAACATCCTCCGGCGGATCAGCCGGAAACTGGATGCCCCGTTCGGCGAACACCTCACCCGCCAGAGCCAATGTTTCCTCCGCCGCCGAGAACCCGGAATACAGCGACGCCTGCACCAATATCTCCCGGATCGCCTCGGCCGTAAGCCCATGATCCAGCCCCGCGCCAACGTGCCGCCGCAGCGCCTTCAGCCGGGGCCCAACCCCGAGCGCCGCGATCGAGCAAACCAACCGGTCTTGCAGAGACAGGCCCGGGCGAGTCCAGATGCCGCCATAGGCCGCCTCGGTCAGCAGGTGCCCCAGGCCGGCTGGCTGAACGACGGACCCGAACAGGGTCCTCAGCATGGCTTCGCCCTGGTGGCGCAGGTCGTGACGGGTCATTGGGCCTCTCCATTCGGCGGACCCTACTGTTTCCCTGAACTTGCCCTCGAGTCCACCCGGCCCGCAGTGCTCCCATGGCGCAAAAGCGGACGAACCGGTCACAATTCGCCACCCTGCACTTGCGAGGCATTTGCATATCAGCTACTAGCCCATTGACGCCGGAGCCACGCACGCAGGCCATCGACGCGGGGATAGACGCCCTAGGGAAGGACGCTAGTGTACATTTGCCTCTGCAACGCGCTGACCGACCGCAAACTCAAGCAGGCCGCCGCAGCCACCGGTAGCACGCGCCCGGGTGAGATTTACGCCGCCTGCGGATGCCGGGCGCAGTGTGGACAATGCGTCCAGGCGGTCCTGGATCTATTGCGCGACCATGCCAACCAAGTGGCGGACCAGTTGCAAGGGGCCGACTGATAGTCCGCTGGCGATGAGCAGTTATGCTCGACGTCACGATCCAAAGCGCGCAGGATTACCCCGCGTCTAGTACCCGATCGCAGAGAAGCATAAGTGGCGACGCGGCCAGGATTAGCCGCGTGAGTCGGCGTCCTCAAACCAAAACTGACCGATCGCGCTTCTATGACGCGCGTTACTAGAACGGAAGGTGTCCCATGCTTCGCGACCCCAAAGTGATCGAGCACCTGAACACCCAGTTGACCAACGAGTTGACTGCTATCAACCAGTACTTTCTACACGCCCGCACCCTGCAGCACTGGGGTGTCACCAAGCTCGGCAAAAAAGAATATGACGAATCGATCGACGAGATGAAGCACGCCGACAGGCTGATCCAGCGGATACTTTTCCTGGACGGCCTGCCGAACGTGCAGAGATTGGACAAGATCGCGGTTGGTGAAACCGTCGAGGAAATCCTCAATGCCGATCTGCGTCTTGAAACGAAGGCACTTGGCGATCTGCGAGAGGGCATCGCCTATTGCGAGAGCGTGCGCGACTACGTCTCACGCGACCTGCTGTCGGATATTCTGGAAAGCGAGGAGGACCACGTCGATTTCCTCGATCGCCAGTTCGACCTGATCAAGCAGATCGGAATCCAGCGCTACATCCTGCTGAACGCAGCGCCAGCCCCGGACCAGGATTCCGGCGACTGACAAATGCAGACGTCATGGCGATCAGATTGGGTCGAAAGCATTCCCCGGCGCACGTAGGGACAGGCAGCCCACTGCAAACATGATTCACACGCTTTGAACGTTCCGCTCCGCGTGATCATGTTCTAGTGTCCTGCCCCCGAAGTTCGTCGCATTTTGCGGCGCACGCAGGGGACCAGCAGGCCACTGAAAACAAAGAGCTAGTGTCGCGCTCTTTCAAACAGACGCTGCCCGATGAATTCGCCTTCCCTTACCCCGCCGGGACAGGCGAACAGGCCACCGCCGACATGCGTCACGAATTGGTTCAGCATGTCGAACTTCGCCATTTTCTCGAACAGTTTGACGAAACCTGTCCGCGGATCCGCCTGGTAGCACATGAACAGCAGGCCGGCGTCGTATTCCATCCCCTGGCGCCAGGGCGGCCAGCGCTCCGCGGTGAAATTCACGCCGTCATTGTACGAATAGCCGCGGCGCAGGATTTCCGCCGACTTGTTCGCCGCCGCGTTGCCCAGGCGCACGTGCGCGTTTTCCGCAATGATCGGGTTCTCGTCAGCATCATTCCGGTCCAGCCCAAGCGGTTCGAATTCGTTTCGTAAACCGAGCGGCGCGCCGGAGTATTTGTGGCGGCCGATTGTCTGCTCCTGGAATGAAACTTTAGTGCGATCCCAGTGTTCCAGTGCCATGCGAATGCGGCGCACGACAAGGTAGCTGCCGTCGCGCATCCAGCCCACCCCATCGTTGCCAACCCAGACAGCCTTATCCACCTGTTCGGGGGTCTGCGTACCGTCCTTGAAACCCATCAGGTTGCGCGGCGTCGATCCATCCGCCGGCCGCGAAGAAAATCCCGTCTGCGCCCAGCGAAGATCGGCCGCGCCATAGGACAGCCGGGCCAGCTGGCGAACCGCATGGAAGGCGACCTGAGGGTCATCCGCGCAGGCCTGGATCGAAAGATCGCCGCCGGTCTTTTCCGGCACCATTTGGTCGCCGTTGAAGCGCGGCAGATCGATCAGGGCCTCTGGCCGTGAACCAGCGAGCCCGTAACGATCCCTGCCGTCCCTGATGAACAGTCCCGTACCAAATCCGAACGTCACCGTCAGGCGGGCAACCGGCAGGCCAAGCGCCTCGGCGCTGTCCGAACCGGGTGCATCCAGATCGTTCCCCAACGGTTCGACGGTCTGGCCGGCGGTCAGCCGGGCCGCGGCATCGGTCCAGGCCCGCAACAGATCGACCACGTCGTCGCGCTTGTCCGTGGTCAGGTCGAACGCGGCGAAGTAGCAGTGCGATTGCGGTGGCGTCACGATTCCAGCCTGATGGTCGCCCCAAAAAGCCTCCGTCGCGCCGGGCGGCCCCGGACCCGCTTCGGCGCGCGCCGCGGCACCCACGCCCGCGGCGGCAACCAATCCGCCCGCGGCGGCCAGCAAACCGCGACGAGATGAAGGCGGCATTCTATCGCTCATCGTGTTTCGACAATCGTGTTCATATCGTCCTCGACATAGTAGAACGCTTTGCCGTCAGGCCTCATGGCAATCCCGAACAGGTCGCCGTTGCCCGGCGGCGCTTGCGCCTGGTTGGTATCGATCC
>JAQGHW010000487.1 GCA_028291505.1 Rhodopila sp.
ACACAAAAGTCCATCCGATTCATTTCGAGGGCAAGTTCTTTAAGTGTCGCGGACCGCTGAATACGGTGCGTTCCCCGCAGGGCAAGCCGGTCTTCGTGCAAGCCGGCGGCTCCCCGCGCGGGCGGGCCTTCGCGGCCAGACATGCGGATTCGATCATTGCGGTCGGCAATGGCGTCGAGGGCATGAAGGCCTATCGCGACGATGTCCGCCGGCATGCGGTGGCCGCGGGGCGAAACCCCGACGACGTGAAGGTGCTGTTCCTGGTGTATCCGATCCTCGGTGAGACGGATGACGAAGCCCAGGCGCGGCACCAGCGTATGGTGAATTCCCCGGGTTTCATCGAGGCCGCATTGGCCGCTGTCGGCACCGTCACCGACATCGATTTCTCCGGCTTCGACCTGGACAAACCACTGCCGCCGCTGACGACGAACGGGGAACAGGGCTCGCTCGACAAGTTCGCACAGTGGGGATCGGGCAAGACCCTGCGCCAGCTTGCGCAAGAACGTTTTGATGCCGGCATTCCGATGATCGGTTCGCCCGACACAGTGGCGGAGCGGATGGGCGAGGCGATGGAGGCGATCGGCGGCGACGGGTTCCTGATCAGCACACCGTTCCAGCGGATCAGCCGGCGTTTCGTTACCGAAGTCTGCGAGGGGCTGGTGCCGGCATTGCAACGTCGCGGTCTGGCGCGCACAGCTTACACCAAGACACTGCTGCGCGACACGCTGCGCGAATTTTAGAGCATGATCACGCTGAGCGGAACGTTCGTAGCGTGTGAATCATGCGATCAAGCGAGGGACAGGGTCATGATCCGAACTGCCGAAGCCTACCGGGAAGGGTTGCGCGACGGCCGGGAGGTCTGGATCGACAACGAACGCGTCGCCGACGTCACGGTGCATCCCGCCTTCAAACCGATCATCGACGTCAAGGCTCGGATGTACGAGATGGCGTTCGAGCCGGCGTACCACTCGGCGCTGACCTATGAGGAGGACGGCACGCGCCACTCGACCTTCCAGCGACCGCCGCGGCAGACCAGCGATTGGACCGACAAGACGACGGCGCTTGATCTCGTGTTCAAGGACATTGGCGGGGTGGTGACCCGTGTGGGCGACGAGACGGTGGGCGAGATGTGGTCGCTGCTGGATGGGCGGGATGTGCTGGCGGAGATCGATCCGCGGTTTGCCGAGAACATCGATCGGCACATTCGGGCGGTGGTGGAACATGACGTGTTTCATGTGTCTGCCAACACCGATCCGAAGGGCGATCGGTCGCGGCCGCCGCAGGAACAGGATCCCGACATGATGGTGCATGTCGTGCGGGAAACCGATGCGGGGATCGTCATCCGAGGCGCCAAGTACGAAACTGCTGCAGCGTATGCCGACCAGGCGTTCCTGAAACCGACAGTCGGGGCCTGGAGCAATGAAACGCTGTCGGACTATGCGGTGGGCTGCATCGTGAAGATGGGTGCGCCCGGGGTGAAGCACATCTGCCGCGCCGGCTTCGCGGGACGTGGCAGCGTGGCGGATTATCCGTTGGCAAATCGGTTCGATGAAGTCGATGTGCTGATGGTGCTGGATGACGTGCTGATCCCGTGGGAGGATGTGTTCTTTTATCGGCATACAAGAGCGGCTCAGCATGTGAGGGCGACGCTGCATCGGTATTCGGCGTTTCCTTATGTTTTGCGCATTCAGTACTTTGCCGACATGATGATCGGCGCCGCGATGTGGAACGCGAAGCAGACCGGTCTCGACAAACTGCAGGCGGTGCGGGAGAAGCTTGCCGACCTGGTCTGTTACCGGGAGGGGATCAATGCGCACCTGACCAGCGCGATTGCGTTGGCGCAGCGCAGCCCGGCGGGATTGCTGATGCCGCACCAATCGATGCTGTATGCGGGCCGTGTGTTCGCATGCTCCAACCTGCCGCAGATGATGCATATTGCACGCGAGCTTTGTGGCGGCCAGATCTGCGTCACCCCGAATGCGGCGGCGTTCCAGGCAGAGGGGACAAAGGACTGGCTGGCGAAGTTCTATACGCTGAACGAACAGTGGGAGGCGGAGGATCGGCGCAAGCTTCTGGCGTTCGCGCGCGATTTGCTGAACTCCGACTATGCGGGCCATCGGTTGACGTTCGTGCAGTTCGCCCAGGCGCCGCACTTCAATCATCTTGCCGCGGTTTACAATGCTTTTGATTTCTCCGGGCCGCTGGATTTCGTACGCAAAGCGGCGTCGCTGTCGGATAACGTTATCCCATCGTGATGTGGGTGAAATCCTGCGACCAGCTTTGCGCCGGATGAAAATTCTGCACGCGTTTGCTCATGGCCCGGGGATTGAGGTCGTGACAGATGTAGAGCCACGCTGCCTCATCCACTACGATCGCGTGGGCTTCCGCCAATAGCCGTGTCTGTTCGGCCGGGTCGAAACTGTTCTGTGCGCGCGTGGCCAGTTCGTCGAAGCGCGCATTGCTGAAATGGCCCCAGTTCGTGCTCGCGGGCGGAAAGCTGGCGGTGGCGAACAGGCGATACAGGGTGGACGGATCGGTGTACCCCAGGCTGTTGTTGATCCCATCGTCGCCATGCGATGTCGCCGGGCTGGGCGGGCTGCGTCGCGCGATGATCATCATGCCCCACTCGACGACGTCGAAATCCACGTCGATTCCCACGGCGGTAAAGTTCTGTTGCAGGAACTCATTGATCTGGATCGGAACCATCTGCCCGGACCCGGACGTCGAGATCATGATCTTCGCCCGCGCGTGCTTGTTCGGCCCGTAACCGGCCTCCTGCAACAACGCCTTCGCGCGTTCTGGATCGTACCCATAACGAATCTTCGGCTGACCGAACAGCGGATGTTCGGGTGGGAAGAATCCGAAGGCCGGCTTGGCGGTGTTGTTGAGCATGCCGCAAAGACCGACCCGGTCGATCGCGAAGTTCATCGCCTGGCGCACGCGCACATCGCTGAACACCGTGCCGGGCGCACAATTCAGTACGTAGGGATACGTGTGTGGATAGGGCCACAGGCTGATCTGGAACCCGGCATCGCTGAGCGACGGGATCGCATCGGGTGGCGGGACCTCGATCCAATCCACCTGCCCGGACCGTAGCGCCGCGAGCCTGGTCGTGGGTTCCGGCATCGGATAGACGATCAGGCGTTCCAGCTTGGGTATGCGTGCCTTGTTCCAGTAGTTTTCGTTGCGCGTCATCTCGGCATATTGGCCGGGGACGACGCGGGTGATCTTGAACGGACCGGTGCCCGACGGTTCTTTCGCGAAGCCGATCCAGCTTCGCCCCATCTTTTCCCATTGCCTTGGGCTGGCGATCAGGAAGACCGTGAGTAAGTAATGAAAGAAGCTGAACGGCACCTTGGTGTAGATCGCGATCTTGCCGTCGTCGATTTTCTCCCATCGATCCAGCATCGTTACGGTTGCGCGGACGATCGGCGCGGCCGGCGCATCGTATTGCGGCGACTTGTCGTCCCAGACTCGCTGCAGGTTCCAGACGATGTCGTCGATCGTCAGCGCCGAGCCGTCATGAAACACCACGCCCTGCCGCAACGTGAAGATCCAGCGGGTCGGGTTACCCGGGTCGATCGTCCAGGACTCGAACAGTCCAGGGATCGCGTCGGCCGTCTGGTTCACATTGGTATAATCCCAGTTGACGACGCCGTCGTACGCGGGATAGCCGAGGAAGCGGAAGCCTTCGCCGCCGTTGTTCGGAATGCCCGTAACTGTCGGCAGGTCCGATGCGGTCATGGCGATGCGCAGTGTCTGGCCGGGTGCGGCGTCAGCTTCCCGAACGCCGAGGGTCGCGGCGGCGGAGGCGGCGAGAAAGTTGCGGCGATGCAGCACTGATCAAGTCCTCCGGACGTTCCAGAACACGAATTGGCCGGGGATGATTCCGGTGATGTTACTGCGGCACGCGGTTCGGTAGAAGTATTGGCCGGTCGGGACGTAAGGCACGAGTTCCAGCGCCTTGGCCTGCAGATCGGCTGCGATCTTTTGTTGCGTGGGTAGATCAGGTGCTTCCAGCCAGGCCTCGATGAGGTCTTGGACCGGCGGCAGATCGGGCCAGCCGAACCAGGCTTTGGCGCCGTTGGACCGCAGCGTCTGGTTGGTGATCGGCGTGGTCATATCCAAGCCGTTCCAGCCCGTGATGAACATGTTCCAGCCACCCTTGTCCGGTGGCTCCTTGCTGGCTCGTCGTTGCACCAACGTGCCCCAGTCCATCACCGCGTAATCGACGTCGAAGCCAAGTTTCTGCAACAGATCGAGCGCCACGGCGCCTTGGGCGGTCAGCACCGCCTGGTCGCTGGGTGCCATGAACACGATCCGCTCCTTCTGGTATCCGGCGTCAGGCAAGGCTTTCTTCAATGTCGCCAGATCCCGCTTGGGTCCTTTGATGGCCGCCATACCGGCGCTGCTTGCCATCGAGGTGCCGGGGGAGAAGATCCCGACGCCGTCGCGCCACATTTCGGGGTTGGTGCCGGCGGCGGCGGTCATGAAATCGGCCTGCGAAATCGCCTCCAGAACGATACGCCGCACAGCCGGCTTGTCGAACGGCGGGTGCAGGTGGTTGAACACGGCGGTTCCGATGGTACCGAGCGGGCCGGTGTCCTCGGTGCGGACGTCGTGGTTTCGTTGCAGCATGGGAAGCAGGTCATTCGGCGGGTTTTCCCACCAATCCACCTCGCCGTTTTGCAGCGCGGCGGCCGCGGTCCCCGGGTCCGGCATGACGGTCCATTCGACGCGGTCGAAGTTGACAATCTTCGGCCCCGCCAACCAGTCGGGCGCCCCGCCGGGCCGCGGCACATAATCCTGGTTGCGTGCATAGACGACCCTGCTGCCGACGACTCGTTCGTTGGGCAGGAAGCGAAACGGGCCACTCCCGACCACCTCTTTGATCGATACGAACGGATCGGTGTTCGCAAACCGTTCGGGCATCACCACCAGCGCGGGCGGCCCAATCTTCGACAGGCAGTTCAGCACCAGGCTGAACGGGCGTGTCAGCCGGATGACGAACCGGCGATCGTCGGGCGCGGACATCTCCGCCACACGCGCGAGCAGTGCCTGGCCCATCGGGTCGCGCGCCGCCCAGCGCTTGATGGACGCGACGCAGTCTCGCCCGCGTACCGGTTCCCCGTCGTGGAAGCGCAGCCCATCGCGCAAGGTGAAAGTCCACAGCCGGCCGTCATCCTCAAGCGTATGGCCTTCCACCATCTGCGGCTGGGGCTGCAGCTTGCCGTCGATTCCGTAGAGCTGATCCCAGACCATCGTAGCGTGGAAGCGGGTGATGTAGGCGGTGGTCATGACCGGATCGATCACGGTCAGATCCGCTTGCGGAACGTAACGCAGCACGCGGGCGGCGTTGGTTTGCGCCGTGGCCTTCCGTCCGGCCACCACTGCTGTCGCGGCGCCGGCAAGGAAGGTCCGTCGTTGCACCTTCGGTCGTCCCGCGGTCATGGCTGCGTGTGCGGCTTCGGCGTCGGTCAGAACGGATCGTCCGAGCATGAAGCACCTCTTGGTCTGTGAATGGCCGATCCGAGGCAAGCAACGCTTGTGCCACGACATCCGTGGCAGTGGAATTCACCCTATCGCCAGTTCGGCGCATTTATTGGGCAGTTTGTAGGCCGGTCCGCCTGCGGCAGCCTTCTTCCGATGCGTTTGCGTACATAGTGACCTCGGGATTTCTCCACGCGCTGATGGCAATTGACTGCCCAGCCGGGTTCTGTTGGCGTCCCAACGTCGGGATTGCATGACGGGGTGAAGATGTCGGACGAGTCGCAGTTGCGGGAGAAGTTACGGAAGATCGAGGCGCTTTTCGCGGGGGCTGGAACCACAGGCGAACGGCTTGCTGCCGAAGCGGCCCTGGATCGGGTTCGGGCACGTCTCGCAACCCTGGAGCGGGATGATCCGGCCGTCGAGATGCAGTTCTCGATGCCCGACCAGTGGTCCCGCCGCCTTTTTCTCGCGTTGTCTCGGCGGTATGGCTTACGGCCGTTCCGCTATCGGCGGCAGCGCCTGACGACGGTGATGGTGCGGGTTCCACGTGGCTTCGTCGACCAGGTGCTCTGGCCTGAATTCCAGGAACTGAACAAGGCGCTGGCGCAATACTTGAACGAGGTGACGCTTCGCGTGATCCGGGAGGAAGTTCACGGCGACGCCAGCGAGGCCGCAGAGGTTCCGCAGGCCCTTCCAAGCGGGGTCACGTCCTGATGGCCGCGGATTCGGTACAGTTCGGTGTGGTATCGTTCAGGCCAGGGCCGGCATTGGGTCGCTGGTCCCTATGTCACTTGTCACGGCCCAACCTTATGGCTCGCTGACTTTCGGCATTTTTGATCTGCCAGCCGCTCCGCCATTCAGCGTAACGGATCGTGCCACGCGGATGGGGGTTCTGGGAAGAACTCTGCCCGGCTTCCGCGGCCAGATAGCCATCGCCCTTGTCTACTCGGGTTTCGTCGATCTTGATCTGCCAGCCGCGCATCCATTCTTCATAACGGATCGTCCCACGCGGGTAGGGGTTGTCGGAAGGGTTCCGTCCGGCTTCCGCGGCCAAATAGCCTTCATCTTCTTCTTTATGAGGGTTGCAAGCACTCAACTCAGTCATCCCCGTACCTTCCGATCCTCCACACATAACCCATTCTCGCGTCATTCGGCGCGATCGGCAAATCGGGCGATGCGGTCCGCACCCGCGGCATCTTTGTGCAAACGGCGAATGTCGTGTCAGATCGGGCATTCGAACGAACGGGGAGGCAACAGCGATGGAAGCGGGATTCCTTGGCATCGGGAACATGGGGCTGCCGATGGCCGGCAAACTGCTGGACAGCGGGCATCGGCTGACTGTCTACGACATTCGGCCGGCGGCCATGGAACCGTTGCTGAAGCGGCAGGCGAGGCGCGCGTCATCGCCCAGGGATCTGGCGGATCAGTGCGAGATCGTTTTCGTCTCCCTCCCGACGCTGGCCGCTTTCCGTGCCGTGATGTCTGGCGAAGACGGCCTGGTCCGCGGCAAGGTCATGAAGCTGCTCGTCAACACCTGCACCGTCGGTGTTCCGTTCGTGAAAGAGATCGAACAGGCAGCGGCGGCTCTTGGGGTGACCCTCGTCGATTGCCCGATTTCCGGCGGCCCGCCAGGAGCCCGAGCAGGCTCGCTGTCAGTCATGGTCTCGGGCGACCCGGCGGCGGTGGAGCGGCTGCGGCCGATGATCTCGCTTTGGGGCCGCACGCTGACGGTGGCCGGGGACAAGCCGGGCGCCGCCCAGGTGCTGAAGCTGACCAACAACATCCTGTCCGCGGTTGCCCTGGCGGCGACGGCGGAAGCCTTCGTGATGGGAGCCAAAGGCGGGCTCGATCCCGAGGTGATGCTTGCCGCGATCAACGCCGGCAGCGGGCAGAACAGCGCGACCCAGGCCAAGTTTCCGAACGCGGTGATGACGCGCAGCTTCGACTTTGGCGCGGAGATGCACATCCTGATGAAGGATATCGACCTGGCGATCGCGCAGGGTGAGGAACTCGGGGTCCCTATGTTGGTCTGTCAGGCGGCGCGGCTGGTATTCAAGCACGCCATGCAGAAGGGGGCGGCGAACGAGGACCTGACGGCAATCGTCAAATACGTGGAGCGTGACGCTGGTTTCGAGATGCCGAAGACGCGATGAGATTCGGCATAGTTCATCCAACCTTACCGTAAGTAGAACAGGGGAGAATACATGCAACCGGAAAAGCGGCTTCTCGACAAGGTGGCGATCGTATCCGGTGGTGCGTCCGGGATAGGTGCGGAGACGGTGCGGGCGTTCGCCATGCACGGCGCCGTCGTCGTGCCGTGCGATGTGCAGGACGACCCGGGTCACGGCGTAACGAAGGAGATCACCGATGCAGGTGGCGTTGGCGGCTTGACGGCCAGTTAACTATTGTGCCCGCAATGAAACCGACGATGCACTCCGTCCCGGGTAAGGAATGAATACGCCATGACCGTTGCCCGTCAACTGGCGGAGTTTCTCGTCGGGACACCCACCGCCGATCTGCCGCCGCAAGCCATGCAACATGCCGCAATGATTATCGCCAGCACGATTGCCAGCGCGGCATGCGGTACGGCCATTCGATCCGCACAGATCATCCGCCACCTTGCCCGTCAACAGGGCGGCCGGCCCGATGCCTCGCTATGGTTTGACGGAGCAACGAAGTTGCCGGTCGCGGAAGTGGCGCGAGCGAACGCAATGCTCAGCGATGCCGCGGCCTCCGACGACAGCGACCTGCGCAATATCGTCCATGCCGGCACACCACTTACCGCGACGTCGTTGGCATTCGCGGAGCGCATCGGCGCCAATGGTCAGGACGTGCTGGCGGCGATCGTCCTGGGATATGAAGCGGCCGGGCGGATCAGTGAGCCAATCACGCCCGGTTTTCGCGGTCGGGGCTTTCACGGCTGCCTCGGCGCGATCTTCGCCGCGGCGGTTGCGGCGTCACGCCTGCTGCACCTGACCGCGGCGCAGATGGCACAGTCCATCGCGATCGCCGCAACCTCGATCGGGGGCCTGGCGACCGCCGCCGACACCAGCGTCGCCCGCGAATATCACGCCGGATTGGCAGCGCAGCTTGGGGTCAACGCTGCCCTCGCCGCGCAGCACGGTTACCTGGCCGAAGAGCGCATCCTGGAAACCCACCAAGGCTTCTTTGAAAGCTTCGGCGGCGTCGACGGCACAATCGCCGCCGGCATCGCGATGCGCGACCTCGGGCACAGCTGGGACATCGTCACCGACATGGCGATCAAGCTGGTTCCCGGCGGACACCCCTACCACGCGTTCGGCGAGGCGGCGGCCAACGCCGCTCGGGACGGCAACATTGCCGCCGCCGACGTCGCAAGCATCACCGTTTCCCGTCCGAACTTGACCGCGCTGGCCGGCCCATTGCATCCAACCGATCTTATCGAGATGGCACACAGTCCGGCGTATTTCGTCGCCGCCGGGGTTGCCGACCACGCGTTCGGCTGGGTGCACGCGAGTGCTGCCAAGATCGCCGACCCGGTGATCCATGCGCTGATCGACAAGGTCCGGGTCGGCAGTCCGCCCATCGAAAACGCCGATCGCTACCGCCAGGGCGCGACCGTCACCATTCGGACCCGGGACGGGCGTACATCAACCAACACGGTCTACCTGCCGAAGGGTTCCGGCGCCCTGGGGATCGCCTGGAGCGACGTCGATTCGAAGTACCGGACGCTGGTTCCCGCGGCAGGGCTGTCGCACGACGACATCGAAGCAAGTCTCGCGCTGATCCATGAGTTTCGTGCGGTCACAGACGTCTCGGCGCTTATCGGCTTGCTGCGTTCGGGTGCCGTCAGTTGATCCCATCGCACCTTCAGGGGAAGACGAGGCGGGGTGCTGCGACCCAACTTCATCGTCGGGCCGACGGCCAATGTCGCGGTTCGGCGCGCGATGCTCGCGGCATTCAGTCAAACCGACGCGATGACCGAAATCCGCTGACCCGCACGATCTACTCTGTAGCCGGGTGAACAGCGATCAGCCGGCCGGGGCGACGGCACCGCTGGTTGGTGCGGCCTGCATCCTCGCACCTCCGCACGCGCCGTGTTCGGCGATAAAGCGCAGCGTCTCGGCGCGCACGGCCGCAAGGAATTCCAGCGTTCCCGACATCGCCGCGATCAGCGCCGTATGACCGATACCAGGATAAACCACATCGGTGGCCGGCGCGCCGACAGCACGCAGCCGCGCCACCATGCGGAGTGTGTTCCCCGGTTCGACGGTGCTGTCCGAACCTCCCGCGAGCAACAGCATTGGCGGCGCTGATGCGGTCGCGTGATTGATCGGCCGTGATCGTGGCCATTCCGCTTCGGGGCCAAAGATCGCCGCGAACTCGGCCGCTTGCCGTGGCGCAAAATCATAGGCGCCAGCCAGGCCGATCACGCCGCACACATCGTCCGGCGACATGCCGGCCGCGCGCAGGTAGGAGGCATCCAGCGCCAGAAGCGCCGCGACATGCCCACCGGCTGAATGTCCCATCAAAAACAGCCGATGTGGATCACCGCCGAACCGGGTCGCGTTCTGGCGCACCCACGCCACGGCTGCGGCGGCGTCGTCCACGAACGTGGGAAACCGCACTTCGGGGTGTAGCCTTGTGTCCGGGATGACGACGACCACGCCGCGGGCTGCCAGGGCGGCGCCCACGAAGCGATACATCTCCTTTGTCCCGGACTCCCATCCGCCGCCATAGAAAAACACCACCACGGGCGCAGATCCGCCGCCTGCAGGTTCGGGCGCATAGACGTCGAGCGTGCGTCTCGGCCCGGTGCCGTATGCGATCGCCGTCGTAAGCGCGATGCCGTCACGCGGCGCCACCACGTTCAGCGCCGCATTGGGCGAGAAAAAGTGCAACAGCCCCACCACAAGCCACACCGCGGCATGATGTAGCCAACTCATCACGACGCCCGGCCCTTCGGCACCGGTGCCTCGAACGCCGCGACGATCATGCCGCCCTCAGCGTGGTCGATGATATATCAGTGATAAGCTGCAGCCTAGGGTTGCCGGTTTCACTTCTCACGCGTGCGGGTGGCGAAGACAAGCACGAAGTACCGATGGATGCATTTTGCTGCCGGCCAGCCCGGCTTTCATGCCGCCGGTCGCAGCGCCACCGCATCTGTTGGCGTTGCTCATAGACGCAGGCGTTGCGTACATCGGGTGGCGACAACAAGCGCAGCTACGTTGAGGCCACAATCGGGCGCTACAAGCAGGTGATTGGCGATGGGCTGCGATCGCACAAAGATGGGCGTCGGACGACTGAAGTTGGCGTCGCCATTCATGTCTTGAACCGGATGCCAGAGCTTGGACGCGGCATGTCCATCCGGATCGCATGACTTCAGTTCGGGTTAAGAGTGTGCCGTCTACACAGCGGTCCATGCAACAACGCCGATACGCGCCTCAAAACCGTAAAAGCCCGGCCCGCTCCGCCGTCGCAGAAATTGCAGTCATTGCCGAGGCCTCCGGCCCCGTCTTTCAGGTGTTCGCGATGCCGATGCCTACCTGGCCTTGGGAGACCGCCACTCAAAGCGTTTCAGCGC
>JAQGHW010000585.1 GCA_028291505.1 Rhodopila sp.
ACCACGATCGTCGCCACCAGCCCGCAGGCCCCGGCGAACGCCATCCACATCCCGGGCGCCGCCTTGTTGCCCGTCGCCTCGATCAGCCACGTCGAAACCAGTGGCGTGAACCCGCCGAACAGCGCCGTCGCCAGTGCGTATGCCAACGAGAACCCGGCGGTCCGCACCTCTACCGGCACGATCTCGGTCAGCGCCACGACCATCGCCCCATTGTAACTGCCATAAAGGAACGACAGCCACAGCAGTACCAACAACATTCTGGCAAAATTAGGGGCGACGACCAGCCAGGCCAGCGCCGGATACGCCGTCAACAAGGTCAGCGCCGAGAACAGCAGCAGGATCGGCTTGCGCCCGACCCGGTCGGACAGCGCCCCCATCACCGGCAGCCAGAAGAAATTCGACACCGCGACGCAAAACGTCACGATCAGGCTGTCGGTCGTCGTCAGCTTCAGCACGGTTTTGCCGAAGGTCGGTGTATAGACGGTGATCGCGTAGAACGAGACCGTCGTCGTCACGACCAGCATCATCCCCAGCACCACGATCGTCCAGTTCTTGCCGATCGAGGCGAAGATCTCCGACGTCGAGGGCCGGTGCTTGCGGGCCAGGAATTCCTGCGTCTCCTCCAGCGAGCGCCGGAGGTAGAACAGGAACGGCACGATCAGGCAGCCGATGACGAACGGGATGCGCCAGCCCCACGACCCGAGTTCTGGTGGCGTCAACTGGGTGCTCAAGATGTAGCCGAGGATCGCGGCGACCATGATCGCCACCTGCTGGCTGGCCGATTGCCAGGCGACGTAGAAGCCTTTGTTGCCGGGGGTCGCCATCTCCGACAGGTAGACCGATACGCCGCCCAGTTCGACGCCGGCCGAGAACCCCTGCAGCAGCCGCCCCACCAGCACCAGCAGCGGTGCCAGCAGCCCGATCGTCGCGTAGCCGGGCACGAAGGCGATCAGGATGGTGCCGCTCGCCATGATCGTCAGGGTCAGGATGAGGCCTTTCCGGCGGCCGATCTGGTCGACGTAGGCGCCCAGGATGATGGCTCCCAGTGGGCGCATCAGGAAGCCGGCGCCGAACGTCATGAAGGTCAGCATCAGGCCGGCGAACTCACTGCCGGTCGGGAAGAACGCCTTGGAGATGTAGGTCGCGTAGAAGCCGAACAGGAAGAAGTCGAACATCTCCAGGAAGTTGCCGCTGGTGACCCGGAGCACGGTGCCGACGCTGGAGGCTTTCGCCCGGGTGGGGGCCGTGGCTGACACTCGTTCCAATCTCCCATGAGCCGCCGGTTGGCGCCGGTGTGTCAGCCTACGGCGCCGGGGCGAAATAATCTAATCGGGGGTGGCGGCGCAGGGTGATGCCCGTTTCGCCGCAGCAAGAAGGAAATAATCAATCGGACACGGAGTTTCACCGAGTTCGCACGGAGTTTCACCGAGCGGAGTCCGGGTTGTTGTCCTTGGGTCCGGTCCGAACAGCTTGCGTTTGCACGAGGTGGTAAATCGAGGCTTTCGGTGCCAAGCATTGCCGGCTTGTTTCTCGGTGAAACTCCGTGCGAACCCCGTGTAATTCCGTGTCCGATTGATTACTTTGCCGCCAAGGACTCGAATGCAAAGGTATGGCCTGACCGGAGACGCCAATATCGGGGGATGCGGTTGTATTCGCGGGGCGTGGAACGGGTCTTTTGGGGGTTCGGTGGCAACAGATAACGGCACCTGCGCGTCAGGCTAAAATCGGCGGCGGAAGGCGCACGGGCCGGCGCCTCGCCGTTATCGCCGGCCGAACATCTTCTCGATATCGGCTTTCGACAGCTTCAGGACCGTTGGCCGCCCGTGACTGCAGGTGGCGGCGCGCGGGGTGTCCTCCATCTGGCGCAGCAGCGCGCTCATCTCGGCCTGGCCCAGCTTGCGGCCGGCCCGGATACTGCCGTGACAGGCCATCCGCGCGATCACCGCATCGAGCCGCGCCGACAACACCGTCTGCTCCTCCATGTCGGAGAACTCATCGGCGAGGTCGCGCAGCAACGGCGCGGGTTCGGTCGCCCCCAGGACCGCCGGCAGGGCCCGGACCAGGATCGCTCCCGGCCCGAATTCCTCGAGTTCCAGACCCAGCCGAGCGAGGTCCTCGGCGCGAGCGGCCAGTCGCGCCACATCGCCGGGTGGCAGATCGACCACGGCCGGCAGCAGCAGCGGCTGGCTGCGAACCGTGCCATCCAGCAGTTGCTGGCGGATCGCCTCGTGCGTCAGGCGCTCATGCGCGGCGTGCTGGTCGACCAACACGAGCGAGCCGTCCGAACCAACCGCGATGATGTAGGTGTCCAGCACCTGCGCCACCGGCGCACCCAACGGATAGTCGGGGGACGGTTCCAGCGCCGCGATCTGCCGCGCCGCGGGTGCTGCCATGAAGGGAAGCTGCGCCTCGGCCAGGTTGCCGTGCGGATGGCCGCCCGGGCTTGATGGCCCGGCACTTAGAGCCAGGGGCGGGCGTGATTCGGGGTAGGCGGGCGCCGGGTAGGCGGGCGCGGGATAGGCGGGTGCTGCTGGGTAATATGGCCGGCCGGCCGAAGACCATGACGGCCCGGACGGCCTGAATGACGGCATCGGCACCACCTGCCCGGTTCCCACCCCCAGGGCACGCCGCACCGAACCGATCAGCAGCGACCGCACCGCGGCGGCATCGCGGAAGCGCAGTTCGGTTTTCGTCGGGTGGACGTTCACGTCGAGCTCATCCGGGGGCACATCGAGATACAGCGCCACGATGGCGTGCCGCCCGGCGGCGATCACGTCGCGGTAGGCGACCTTGACCGCCGTCCGCAGCACCGGGTCGGCCACTGGGCGGTTGTTGACGATCAGCGCCTGCGCCACCGGCGTCGTTCGGGACACCGCCGGCGAACAGATGTAGCCGCTGATGCGCAGCTTGCCCGCCGGTCCTTCGCGTTCCTCATCGACCGGCAACATGACGGCGGCGGCCTCCGTTCCCAGAAGCGCGGCGACGCGGTCGATGCGTGGCTGCGCCGGGGCTTCGAACACCACCCGCCCGTCGAGTTCCAGGCGGAACGCCACCTGCGGTGCGGACAGCGCCAGCCGGCGCACCGCCGCCTCGGCGTGTTCCGCCTCGATCCGCGCATTCTTCAGGAATTTCCGCCGCGCCGGGGTGGCGAAGAACAGGTCACGCACGACGACCCGCGTCCCGGTCGATCCCGCCGTGGGGGCGACGGCGGTGACGTGGCCGCCCTCCACCGAGATCACCCACGCATTGTCTGCGCCGGGCGGGCGGGAGGTGATTTGCAGCCGCGCAGCCGCGCCGATCGAGGGCAGCGCCTCGCCGCGAAACCCGAGGGTGGTGATGCGCACCAGGGTCTCGTCGGTCAGTTTGGAGGTGGCGTGGCGCAGCACGCACAGCGCCAGTTCCTCCGCCGACATGCCGATGCCGTTATCGGTGACCTCCAGCCGGTCGATGCCGCCGCCGTCGAGGCAGACGGTGATCCGGGTCGCACCGGCGTCCAGGGCGTTTTCCACCAGTTCCTTGGTGGCGGCGGCCGGACGCTCGATCACTTCGCCGGCGGCGATGCGATTGACGGTGGATTCCGAGAGCAGGCGGATACGCGACATCGGTATGGTCAGGCGTCCCCACGCAGGGTCAGGAAGCGCTGGATCAAAGCCGTTGTGGACGAGTCGTGTCCACCTTTGGCTGCGTCGGGATGATCTTTCCGCTCCGCGTGGGGGGTCAGTTCCGGCAGGATTCCGCTGGCGAGCTGCTTGCCGAGCTCGACGCCCCACTGGTCGAAGCTGTCGATCCCCCAGAGGCAGCCCTGCACGGCGACCTTGTGTTCGTAGAGTGCGATCAGCCGGCCGACGCTGAACGGGTCGAGGCGGTTGAACATGATGGTGTTGGACGGGCGTTCGCCGACCGCGACGCGATGCGGGGCGATGGCGTCGATTTCCGCTGGACTGGCGCCATGGGTCGCCATCTCGGCGCGGATTTCGGCTTCTGAACGGCCGCGCATCAGTGCCTCGGCCTGGGCAAAGGCGTTGGCGGCCAGGGCGCGATGGGCGTCCGGCCGGTCATGGTCGGCGTTGGCCGCCAGGATGAAATCCACCGGCACCGTTCGCGTCCCCTGGTGCACCAGCTGCATGAAGCTGTGCTGGGCGTTGGTGCCCGGTTCGCCGAACAGGACCGGGCAGGTATCCCACGGGGTAGGTCTGGATACGCCCGCCGCATCCGGCAGCATCACGTGCTTGCCGTTCGACTCCATTTCGAGCTGCTGCAGGTGCGCCGGCAGGCGGCGCAATCGGTCGTCGTATGCCAGGATGCATTGCGTGGCGCAGCCCAGCGCGTTGGTGTTCCAGATCCCGACAAGACCCAGCAGGACAGGAAGATTCTGGCGCAACGGCGTGTCGCGGAAATGGCAGTCCATCGCCCAGGCGCCGTCCAGCATCTGCTGGAACTTGTCCCAGCCCGCCGCCAGGGGGATCACCAGCCCGACCGGCGACCACAGCGAGTACCGCCCGCCGACCCAGTCCTGGAAGGCGAACACCCGATCCGGTTTGATCCCGAAGGCGGCGACGGCCTTGAGGTTGGTGGACAAGGCGGCGAAATGCGACGCCACCGCCTTGTCGCCGAGCGCGGCAACGATCCAGGCCCGCGCCGCCGCCGCGTTCATCGCGGTTTCCAGCGTGGTGAAGGTCTTCGATGCCACCAGCACCAGGGTCCGCGCCGGATCCAGGCCGCGGGTCGTTTCCAGGAACGCCGAACCATCGACATTAGACAGGAAGTGGGCGTTCATCTTCTGGTCGAAGCGGCCGATGGTCAGCGCCTCGGTCGCCACTTTCGGGCCGAGGTCGGAGCCGCCGATGCCGATGGTCAGGACGTCGGTGAAGGTTTTCCCGGTGGCGCCTTTCTGCGCGCCGGAATGCACCGCCTCGACGAACCGCCGCATCTTGTCGCGTTCGGCGGCAGCCATGGCGGCGGCGTCCTCGGTGCGGACCTGGTCCCCGCTGGCCATCACCGCCTTCAGGCCGGCATCGGCCGGCGCCCGCAGCGCCATGTGCATGGCGGCGCGGTGTTCGGTCTGGTTCACCGGCTGGCCGGCGAACAGGCGCTGGCGGAAGCCGGTCAGATCGGCGGTCTCGGCCAGCGCGAACAGCGTCTCCAGCGCTGTGTCGTCGATCGCGGATTTGGAGAAATCCAGCGACAGATCGTCGAAAAACGCGGTGAACCGGGCCGCTCGGTCTGGCTCAGCGGCGAACAGCGGTGTGATCCGGCGTCCATCCGGGCGTTCGGCGAGTTGCCTGAGGCGGTCAAAACCAGCCTGACGGTTCGGAATTGCCTGACGGTTCGGAATTGGAGGTGTGGCGCTTTGGGTCATGCGGGGAGTATAGTGGTTCAGGCGATGGGCCGAAATAGGATGATCGGATCGGCGGCCGGGATTCCTGATCACCAGCCGGGTATCGCATCCGGCGCCGGGCGGCAGGCCAGCCTGTCAGCGGCTTACTCCCAGGTCGCGAGATTGTGCGTGCGATCGATCCGCCTTCAGGCCGCGACGGTCGGATTTCGGGCGTCGCCAAGTCATTTCACCGGCAGCCAATCAGCCGCCGTGGACGGCTGGACCCTGAACCGTATGCCCGACCAAACCAAGGCTGCCCCCAGCCCGGCGCTGGGCAATCGGGTGAACCAGCGCCACCGCAGCAACGATGTGCGTGGCCTGGCCGGGATACTGCCTCGCGGGAAAGACCAGTGTGTGGGGATCTACCGATTTTTTCACCGCAGAGGCGCAGAGATTCGGACGAAACAGGGGGAATATTGTACCTTTATCGTCATTTTTTAGGCCTCTGCGCTTTTGTGGTAAAAATCTTGCTTACTTCGGTCGATCGCGCGGTTGTTTGTTAAGTGGGATTTTTCAATACTTAACAGCATTGATAAGGTCGTGATCGCGCCCCTGCTTCCGGTCATCGTTGATTTACCCGCACCCGTCTTGCCGCCTGCTGGCGGCCTCGATCGGTCATGGAGTTGCCAACCCATTGATCGGAGCGGAGTGTATCGACGCCAGGTTGGCCTGCTATAATCCCCGTCCGGGTCATTCAAGGAGGGTCGAACCATGCCCAGCATCACGATCAAGGCCACCGACGGCACAGGCGACTTCGCCGCCTACGTCGTGGAACCCAAGACCAAACCCGCCGGTGTCGTCGTCGTGATCCAGGAGATTTTCGGCGTCAACCAGGCGATGCGCGACGTCGCCGCGTGGATTGCCGACATGGGGTTTATCGCGGTCGCTCCCGACCTGTTCTGGCGGATCGAGCCCGGCATCGACCTCACCGACAAGACAGAGGCCGATTGGAAGCGCGCGTTCGAGCTGTTCCAGATCTTCGACCAGCCGAAGGGGATCGAGGACCTGAAGGCGACGGTCGCCGCAGGCCGCACAATGCCGGGAGCCAATGGCAAGGTCGCGACGATCGGCTACTGCCTCGGTGGCCGGCTGGCGTTCATGATGGCTGAACAGTCCGATGCCGATGCGAATATTTCCTATTATGGGGTTGGCCTGGATGGACTGCTGGGCGACCTGGACAAAGTGACGAAGCCGCTGGTCGTGCATATCGCCGACAAGGACGAGTTCTTCCCGCCGGAGGGACGCGCCGCGGTGGTCGCGGCAACGAAGGGGCACAAGCACATCACCACCTATGTGTATCCGAACGCCAACCACGCGTTTGCCCGGGTCGGCGGCACCCATTGGGATGGACGGTCGGCGACGATCGCGAATGGCCGCAGCGCGGAAGTCCTGGTGGCGGTGCTTGGGTAAGCCCGCCGCGCCGGTTAACCCTTCCGTAACCTGCTCCACGTCGAGGTGGGTCCGACCTACGATCCTGCGTCGGAGCGTTCGTGGCTTTTCTCCCGGTATACGGTCCCGCTGCCGGCCGTATCCGGAATGTCGCCTGGGTCGGTTCGGAAGAAAGCAGAGGTCGCGGGATTTCCTGCCACGCTTCGGGCCGCCTGAATGGGTGTCGGACTGGCGTTGGCAGGCTCGGCTGTATTAGATCTCCGGCGACGAATGGAGACCTAGCTGATGGATGATTCGATAGTCCCCGCTCCGGTTGGGCCCGCTCCGGTTGGCCGCGAAACTGGTGGCCCCGCGACTGGTGGGCCCGCGACTGGTGGGCCCGCGACTGGTGGCAAGGGACTGGCGAAGACCCCGGGAGCCTTGGCGGGCATCAAGGTCATCGACCTGACCCGTGTGCTGGGCGGCCCGTACTGCACGATGATCCTGTCGGACCACGGCGCGGACGTGATCAAGATCGAGCCGCCGCAGGGCGACGAGGTGCGCGACTGGGGCCCTCCGTTCCACGAGGGCGACGCCAGTTATTACATCGGTGTCAACCGCAACAAGCGGGCAATCGCGCTGGACCTCGGCAAGCCGGAGGGCAAGGCGGTTCTGCTGCGCCTGCTGGAAGGTGCCGACGTGCTGATTGAGAACTTCAAGCCCGGGTCGATGGAAAAATGGGGTCTGGGCTATGAGGAGGTGCTGTGCAAGCGCTTCCCCGGCCTGATCCATTGCCGCGTTTCCGGCTTTGGCGGCGACGGACCGTTGGGTGGATTGCCGGGCTACGATGCTATCCTGCAGGCGATGACGGGGCTGATGAGCATCAACGGCGACGCCAATACCGGTCCGATGCGGCTGGGCACCGCGATGGTCGACATGGGCACCGGCCTTTACTCGGCGATCGGCATCCTGATGGCGTTGCACGAGCGTGGGCATTCCGGTCAGGGCCAGTATCTGGACATGACTCTGTACGACTGCGGGATGGCATTGCTGCATCCTCAGGCGGCGAATTTCTTCCTCAACGGCAAGCGTCCGACGGGCACCGGCAACCCGCACCCAAACCTGGTTCCGTACGACAAGTATCCAACCAGGACCTGCGAGATCTTCATCGCCAGCGGCAACAACGGGCAATTTCGCAAGCTGTGCGAAATGATCGGGCGGCCGGAGATGGCGGACGATCCGCGCTTCGCCAACAATGGGGAGCGCAATGTCAACCGCGTCGCACTGACGTTGGCATTGGCCGCGGCCTTCGCCGATCAGGATGGCAAGGCGTTGTCGTTGCGGCTGATCCGAGCGGGGGTGCCGGCTGGGCCGGTGCTGGCGGTGGACGAGTCGACGGCGGCACCGCATACCGAGCATCGGGAAATGGTCACGGAACTGGACTGGTACAAAGGCATCGGGACGCCGATAAAATTCAGCCGCACCAAGGGGGGCACCCGCCGCCCGCCGCCGAAGTTCAACGAGCACGGCAGCGAAGTTCTGACGCAGCACGGTTACACCGAAGCCGAGATCGCGGCGTTGCGCGATGCCGGCGTGCTGCATGTGAAACGACGGCTGTAGCGGACCGAAGCCATGTGGCCGCTCGACCTTCCGGCTCATGAGGTGCTGAAGCTGCCCGGGGAAACGGTCATTTCCTGGGCGGTTTTCGACTCGCAGTGGTATCTGCGCACTTATCCTGACGCCGTTGCGACCGTTGGTGGCGACGATCCGCGGGCTGTTCTTGCATATTATCTGGAGTCTGGACAGAAACTCGGCCATTCGCCCAACCGCTTGTTCGACGAGCAGTGCCATCGGCTGAGGTATCCGCAGATCGCCGAAAAGGTGGCGGCTGGTCATTGGAGGTCGGCCTTCGACGCCTATTGCCGGCGCGGCGCGCTGGACCGGTCCGCGCATTGGCTGTTCGACGAACGGGGGTACCGCGACCGCTATACCGACCTGACCAACGAGGTACTGGCCGAGTTCGGGATTTTCAACGGTTACGATCATTACCTGCGCCACGGCGCCGAGGAAGATCGGATCGGTCATGTGCTGTTCGATCCCGACGTCTACCTGTCGCACTTCGATTCCGCCGACGTAGCGGCGATCCGTGCGGGCGGAGTGCTGCAGCACTACCTGAACCGTATCGAATCGGGGGAGCCCGAGCTGCGGACGTCGGTGTATTTCGATCCGGCATGGTACGTGAAGCGCTACCCCGAAGTTGCTCGCGATCTTGAAACGAAGCGATGGAAATCGGCGCTGCATCATTACCTTGCCAACGAATCGCCGACCGCGTTCGATCCGCTGGCAAGCTTTTCGGAGTCCTGGTACCTGCAGCGCGATCCGGGTCTGCTGGATGTTGTCGCGGCGCGGAGTTTCCGCAACGGATATATGCACTTCCTGCGGTTCGGCGCGAAGGAATTGCGGTCCCCGGTCGCTTCCATCGACCTTGCCTGGTACGCGACCCAGCCGTCGGTGCGAAACGATCTGGAGCAAGGGCGTGCGCCCGATGCGTATACGCACTGGCTGGCGATCGGTGTGGCCGCCAAGCTTCCTTCCGCGAAGCCTGACACGGAAAAGGTCGCCGATTCGCAGGCGCGCGACCTGTTCCACCAGACCGCGACGGCGCTGCTGCCGATCGCGGGCCGTTTCGGATATCTTTTCGATTGCGAGGACGAGCCGGCTGTTGGCGTCGTGATGGTGGCGCGGAACGACTTCGCGGCGACCATGGCGACAATTGCATCGCTGCGCGCCAGCACGGCGTTGGACATCGAATTGATCATCGTCGATCTTGGGTCCGAAGATGAAACCCGGTCGATCGGTCAATACGTTCCGGGTGCGAAAGTGCTTCGGTTTGAGACCGATATCGGCTGGTCGCAGGCCGCTGACGCGGGGCGGCAGCTTTCGGCCGCGCAAGCGATCCTGTTCCTTTCCAGTGAGGCTCAGGTCGCACCGGGATCGGTCGAGCGCGCCCATGCGCGTCTGGCGGCAGATCCGTCGATCGGCGCCGTTGGCGGGATGATCCTGCAGGCGCACGGCGTCATCGGCCAGGCGGGGGGCATCGTGTGGAACAACGGCGGTGCCCACGACTACCGGCGCGGAACATCACCGCTGCACCCGGAAGCCAATTTCGTTCGCACCGTCGATTTCTGCGCAGCCGCACTTCTGCTGGTGCGGGCGGCGCTGTTGTCCGAGCTCGATGGGTTCGACCAGGAGTGCGCGCCGGGTTACGAAGCGGTCGACCTGTGTCTGCGGATCGCCCGGGCCGGGTTCCGGGTGGTCTACGATCCATCGGTCATGATCGTCCTGGGCGATCCGTCCCGGCCCGGTGGCCCCAGCCCGCATTTCCGGCGCAAACATGCGGCGCTGCTGGCGGAGCAATTCGCGCCCGGCGGTCCGAACCAGGTGTTTGCCCGCCACGCCGGTGCGACGCCGCCCGATATAAGCCCCCCCGATACGAGACTGGCCGATACGAGACTGGCCGATACGAGACTGGCCGGTATCAGTGGACCCCGTACCAGCCCGCGGCGTGTCCTGTTCATTGACGATACCGTACCGGTGCGGCGGACCGGTTCCGGTTTCGTGCGCGCCAACGACCTGGTCCGGATAATCACGTCGCTGGGTTACGCGGTGACGGTATTCCCGATGAATGGCTGCGACCAAAACCTGGCGCGGGTGTTCGGCGACATGCCGGATACGGTCGAGGTGATGCACACGCTTTCGTTTGAGCGGCTCGGTGCGTTCCTGTCCGCGCGACCCGGGTACTACGACACGGTCTGGGTCGCTCGGGCGCATAACCTGGCGCGGGTGCGGCCGATCCTGGCGCGATTGATGACCGAAGGCACGCTGAAAGCGCAGATCGTGCTGGATACAGAGGCGGTCACACCGCACCGTGAGGCGATGCAGGCAAAGCTCGACGGGCGCGATTACGATCTGCGGTCCGCGATGCAGGCGATCAAGGCTGACGCTGAGATGTGTCAGCGCGTGGTGGCGGTGACCGAGGCGGAGGCCGATGCGCTGCGGTGGCACGGGTTCCCGCAGGTTTCGGTGATCGGACACATGATTGATCCGAATCCCACGCCACGGCCGTTTTCGCAGCGATCCGGAATGCTGTTCGTTGGAGCGATCCACAAGGAGGACAGTCCCAATTTCGATAGCCTGATCTGGTTTGTCGACAAGGTGCTGCCGCTGATCGAGATGGAACTGAAATGGGAAACCAGGCTGACGATCGCCGGTTACACCGCGCCCGGTGTCGACCTGAGCCGCTTCGAGCATCATCCGAGGATCACGTTGCGAGGCCAGATCGCGAACCTCGATCCGCTCTATGATGCTCATCGGGTCTTCGTGGCGCCGACGCGATATGCCGCGGGTGCGCCTTATAAGGTGCTGGAGGCAGCTTCCAAAGGACTGCCCGTGGTCGCGACGGACGTGCTGCGGGAGGAATTGGACTGGATTGCCGAACAGGACATGGTATGCGCCGCCGCGGATGATCCCGTGACGTTCGCGGCGGGTGTGGTGGCGCTGTATCGCGACGGGTCGCGCTGGATGTCGATTCGCGAGGGGGCTCTGCAGCGTTTGCGGCAGGAGAACGGACGGGCGGCGTTTGTGGAGGCAGTTGGTTCGGTGCTGGCGCCGCCTGCGCCTACGAGAATAATTGACATTGAGGGATCGGTCGAAAAAATTCGTAATAATCCGTAATCTGACTATTTATTTATTCAATTAACCAAAATAAACTCTTGATTTGCCGAACATCCCTGCCCTATGAAATCGGCACAGGGTGTTCCCCACACTCTGTTTTCTTCGGCGGCCGGCCTTGCATCCCCCTCCCCAGCGAGGCCGGTCTTCGAATGATGCCCTCCGGCGCTGGCGGTTCAACTGGCGCGGAGTCCAATCCAGATGGACAACAGCACGGTCACGATCAGTATCGTCGCGAGATACGGCTTCGCGGTGTCGATCATAGCCGCAAACGCCGCCACCGCTCGACTTTCCATTTCTTGATAGGATTGAAAACGCAGATTTGACATCAAACCATCCAGTCCGGAGTTCGATTCTACGGTGCCCATAAAAGCGCCGCGGGATCGAACCCCGCGGCCAGGTTCAGGGGAGAAACAGCGCCTTCTTACCTCACGTTTTCGCTATATGGCAACACGATTCTCACGAATTCGCGATGATATATTTGGTTCTAGTGTCCCGAACCTGAAGTCCGCCGTAGTGGCGAACCTCAGAATTCGCGACACTAGCTCTTTGTTTTCAGTGGCCTGCTGGTCCCCTACGTGCGCCGCAAGATGCGACGGACTTCGGGGGCAGGACACGAGAGCGTTTTCACCCTGACCCGGACATTGCGTGCAATGTCCTGCGTGCAGGTTGAGAACGCTCTATCCCCTTGTTTGATCGCATGATTCACGCGCTTCGTGCGAACAGCGCGTCCTGCGGACGACGTACGGTCCCCTCACGTTTCGTCAGCTTGGCTGACGCCAACGAAACGCTGGCCGCCCAACGCGATCATGCTCTATTTACAATATAGTCCACGGCTGGTCTTCATATCTCGATCAGCTCCATTGCGTCTCCGATTGCAAATCGGCCGGCCTCGACCACTTCGGCGTGAACGCCCAACTCGACATGTCCGTAAAGCGAACGAAGCTCCGCCACCGGATCGGCATCGCGCTCTCCCGTCTCCGGGTTCACTTCGGTCGCGGGACAACGCGTGGTACCCTTCACGACCCGCAGCACCGCCCCGCCCATCTGCAATTCGCGCCCGATCCAGTCGCGTTCGGCCCAGGCGGAGGCTCCGCTGAACCATACGTTGGCGCGGAATCGGCGGCGGTGGCGGCGGGCGCCAACCTTCGATTCGTAGTCCCGCAGGCTGGACAGGTTGTTCAGGCTGATCACCTTGGTCCGCTGATCGCCGAACACGTGGTTCGGGACGTGGTGGAAGACCGGCTGTCCGCGCGCCTCGTCGCCCATATAGTCGGTGAGAAACGCGGCGATCCGCACCCGCCCTTGTTCTGTCATCGGGTTGGCCTCGATCCCGCTTCCATCCGGGGCGCGAATTCGGAGGATCTTGGATCCGGGATCAAACACGCTGAACAGCATCGCGGCGCGGGCGTGCTTCATCTGACAGAGAAAGTTCCATTTCGGCAGCCAGGTTGGGTTGGCTGGGTCGAACCCCGCGTCGCCATGCGCCAGGGCGAAGGCGCGGTCCCAGGGAATGGCACCGCCGGCTTCGACCTTCGCCTGTTCCAACGCCTCGGCCGTCAGACCTTTGACTGGATAGCGATACAGATATTCAATTCTCATTCCTGATCCCCCCTTGAGGGGTAGTCTGCGCCGCCCCACCTCGTCGGAAAAGCATGTTCTTGTCGCCTCTCGCAGGGACACGAACGGCGGTCGCCTGATGAAAAGGGACATCATATGGATATTCAGAAATTCACCGAACGCGCGCAAGGTTTTCTCCAGGCAGCCAGCACGATCGCAATCCGGGAATTCCACCAGCGGATCACGCCGGAGCATCTGCTGAAGGCACTGCTGGACGACGAAGAAGGTGCCGCCGCCGGCCTGATCAGGGCCGCCGGGGGCGATCCGAAAGCCGTCGCCGGCACGAATGACGCCGAAGTCGCACGCCAGCCGAAAGTCAGCGGCGGTGGTGCCGGCCAGCCACAACTGACGCCTGAACTGGTGCGCGTATTGGATGCCGCGCAGCAGACGGCGACTCGGGCGGGCGATGAGTATGTGGCGCAGGATCGGTTGCTGGTGGCGCTGGCCGAGTCGAACACGCCGGCCGCCCGAGCACTGAGAGCGGGCGGGGTTACGCCGCAGGCGCTGGAGAAGGCGGTCAATGACGTGCGCAAGGGGCGCAAGGTTACCAGCCCGAATGCCGAATCCAACTTCGACGCGCTGAAGAAGTATGCTCGCGACGTGACCGCCGTCGCTCGCGAGGGCAAGCTGGACCCGGTGATCGGCCGGGATGAGGAAATTCGCCGGACGATCCAGGTGCTGGCGCGCCGGACCAAGAACAACCCGGTGCTGATCGGCGAACCTGGCGTCGGCAAGACCGCCATCGTCGAAGGGCTGGCGCTGCGGATCGTCAACGGCGACGTGCCGGAGGCGCTGAAGGGCAAGCAGTTGCTGTCGCTCGACCTGGGTTCGATGGTCGCCGGATCGAAGTATCGCGGCGAATTCGAGGAGCGGCTGAAGGCCGTCCTGAAGGAGATCGAAGACGCCCAGGGCCAGATCATCCTGTTCATCGACGAGATGCACACGCTGGTTGGCGCGGGTCGGGCAGATGGCGCGATGGACGCGTCCAACCTGATCAAGCCGGAACTGGCGCGTGGGACGTTGCACTGCATCGGCGCGACGACGCTGACCGAATACCGCAAGCATGTGGAGAAGGACGCCGCATTGGCGCGCCGCTTCCAGCCGGTATTCGTCGGCGAGCCGTCGGTTGAGGACACCATCAGCATCCTGCGCGGGATCAAGGAGAAATACGAACTCCACCACGGCGTGCGGATCACCGATGGGGCGCTGGTGGCGGCGGCGACGCTGTCCAATCGTTACATCACCGACCGGTTCCTGCCGGACAAGGCGATCGACCTGATCGACGAGGCGGCGAGCCGG
>JAQGHW010000608.1 GCA_028291505.1 Rhodopila sp.
TCGACTCTCTCGCTGATCCTGACAGCCGGCGCGCCGGCTCAAAATGCCATCTACGTGCAACGAACGGCGACCGGTACGCAACTTGCCAACCTGACGGACGACGCCAATGGATCGACGCTTGACAACCCAACCCCCTGCCCGAGTGTGCAATTTCACGTATTCGATCAAGCCGTGCTGATCGCGGCTGACAATACCCAGGTATCCAACGTCACGATCAAGAACGGTTGGGATAATGGCCTCGGCATCGGCTACATTGACGAATCATGCGTACAGCACAATGGCCTCCCTGTTGGCGTGCATGTTGGCAATCTGACGACGACAAACAATGGTTCGGGCTTGCACAATTTTGGCGCCAACAGCTACCGCCAGGGTGGCGCGATTGACAACCTGACTGCCAGCGGAACGTCACTTAACGGCTTATATTCGAATGCGGACTATGCCGGCTTGCTGCTGGACTTTGCCGGCGGCGGCACCGGAACCTATACCAATATCAAGGTGTTCGGACCAGTACGCGACAATTCCAATGCTATCGGCAAAGTCGCCAGCGGCCTGTGTGCCTACATCGGTGCGACCGATAGCTCGGTAACAAATCTTACTTGCTCCAAGGCTGGCGGATTTGGCGTGTGGATCGACGGTTATGCGCAACGCAATCGTCTCACCAACGTCTCGATCAACGGCGCGACCGACCATAGCCTTTATGTCAAAGGCCTGACGGGCCAGGCGATCAATAACACCATCGTTAATCTCTCGATTGCTGACCCAAGCTATCTCAATCTCAATTTCTCCAATGCGGTGCTTTTGGATACGAGCGGCGGCCCGATCACCGGTTTATTGATCGAGGGATTGAGCGAGTCGGCACCAGCCGGCACGAGCTATGCCGCAGCCGGAATCGCCTTTTACGACAACGCATCCGGCAACCTGGCGAGCGGCCGCATTTCGGCATCCCAACTGGTGGGCAATTTCTCTGCCGTGCGGGGAACGCCGTCGCAACTCATAGCCATGGTGCTAAATCTCTCGACCGTCGCAGGGCGCGCGCAGCCCACTGGACCCAATTGCTACGGCAGCCAATGCAAAACTTTTCCGAAATAGCCGGCGCATCGACGAAGTACCCTGACTATCGTGTATGGCACCGGCGTCGGTCTTGGTCAGCTTTATATCGACGACGGCGCCGCGGCCCACTATGCGAAACGGCCCGCCCTTGGAGTTCACAGCCCCAACCTTGCCAGCGTGCGCCGGGCCGAGGTTCACATATAGCACCGCCCTCAATGCTGAACCAGGCAAAACCCATCACCGCACTATCATGAAAAGGTCATCCGCCAGCCCGCATAAGTCGTTCAAGCGATTCCCAAAGCAGAACTTGGCGGATCGAATGAAGCTCCGTGAATTTGTGAAAGACGACTATAATGCCGTCGCCCAAGCGTCGATCGGGATCCTTCTTCGATACGGTCGTCGTCGGTCTTGGCGTAACCGACAGCGACGGTCAGATGAAGTTCGCAGCGCCGCGTTTTCTGGCGCATGGCCTCGATAGACCGCTGACGGAAGACCGACAGCTCCATTTTACTCATCGTGCCCTTCATGCCGAGCAACAGCCTGTCGTTGGTTGAGCGCGGATCGTAGATGGCTTCTTCGTTTACGATCAGCATACCGACGAGACCGCAGAACTCCAGGGGCGTATGCCAATCACGACCGTTGCGCGCCAGGCGCGCCGCTTCCAGCGATACCACCGCACCGACCCTGCGTTCGCAGATCGCGGTCAGCAGCTTTTCGAGTCCCGGCCGGACCGTCCCGCCGCTGGATCCCCATTAGCAAGCCAGCATCAAGCTGATCTCGCGCACGCACCATTTGATCTCGTCCGCCAGGTTATCCAACGAACAACTGGGCTGTTCCACGTTACCGTAACATCTCTGGGCCCTGATGTAATGACCCAGCGCGCCCGCGACATTGCCCATGATCTTTTCGAAGTGCCCGCTTTGCAGTTCTGCGTCGAACCGTATGTCGGCGGAGGCCGTCTCGGCAAAGACGCGGTAGCGACGATACCAAGTCTCCGCCTCGGCGAAGCGGCCGAGTTCCTTGCAGACGTTACCGAGAAGGCCTGTTAGATCTTCCGCTCCTTCCGACATCAGCTCTTTCAGTAGGTCCTGAGCCTCGGCATTGCGCCGGCCATCGGTAAGCACATGCACCTGTCGGCGGCGATGGTCGCTCTCTACCGTTCGCAGCTGCACGAGTTCGAGTGCTGCGTCGCGGCCCGCACGGTCCTCGCCGCCGAGCGCAACCGCCTTTTCATACCAAGCCGCCGCTAGGTCGAAGCGTTCCTGACGCTTGAACAAATGGCCAAACTGCAAATGGATGTCGGGATCAGACGAGTGCCTTGCAATATATTTACCGTAGGCCTCTTCGGCTCCGGCAAAATCCCCGGTCTCCTTAAGGGCATGGCCGAGTTGGGTCGCGATGTGAAGAGCATTTGGATCGAGTTGAAGGGCAAGGCGATAGGCCCGCACCGCCTCAGGCCAGCGACGTGAATCTCGCGCGTGATCGCCAACCTCGACCGCGCCGCTAGCCTCGCCTGGGTCGCTAGTCTCGCCTCGAGCGTTAATAAAGGCTCGCCGCAGTGACGTCCACGCGCCCATCTTAGCCGACACGCACCAGCGAGAGGTTGCGGATTCTGACCCAACATTTCTCGGTTGGCTCTTCCGGTTTCAGCAGCCTGACTTCAACGAAGTGGTGCCACTTGGCGATTTCGAACCGCAGCGCGCAATGGGTTGGCCCGTCAAACAAGACCTTCGCAAGCACGTCGATCCCCGCATTGGCGACGACGTCGATTAGGATCGTCGCATCGTCATGCTGTAGGACGTCGACCTCGAGGCGCCACTCGCCGCCCGCCAAGTTTAGCTTCGGGCCTAACAGCAACCAACCCGGGCGGATCGCCCAA
This sequence comes from Rhodopila sp., assembly GCA_028291505.1. Lineage (GTDB taxonomy): Bacteria > Pseudomonadota > Alphaproteobacteria > Acetobacterales > Acetobacteraceae > Rhodopila. Next base: position 2,930 of record JAQGHW010000608.1, read on the forward strand.
CCGTCGTCAGTCGTCTCCACCGGTTGGCGCCAGAACCCCGGTGAAAGCAACCAGCCATGACCGGGATGCTGCTTAACAAATACAATCCGGTCGCGACCTTGCGCGTCTAACGTCTGCCCATTGGCGATCCACGTCCGGTCGTCCCCCCCGCCGTCCACGCGATCCGGCGCTGTGTGATCCGATACTACCACATGCACGCCCTCGATTTGGGCCCGGGCCAAGAGCCAGTCGACCACTGCCCGGCGATCCAAGCGGCCGCAGCGGAGGTCGAAGTCCAGCGACAACAGCTCGCGGCTAGTCGGAGGACGGTTCACAATCTGCCCGAACGCAAAACGAACGAACGCGGCTTCGTCGGCCGGTGCGTAGCGAAGCAGTACGTCCAGGATCACATTGCCAGCGAACTCCCTACTAAAGGCAGCGATGTTGGGCCGCCGCAAACGCGGGTCGGTGGGGTCGCGCCGTGCGCGCATGACATCCAGGATCTCGAGCCGTGGCCGACCGCGGCGAATCGCGTCAGCAAGGTGTGCCACGTCCAGATTGGAAAGCGCCACGTCGTCTAACCCGCAGCACGCGGCACATCGCCGCACGAAAGCTTCCGGCGGCAGCAGGAAGTCATCTCCCACGACATCGTCAGACGCCGACATCGGTGCTTCGCTGCATTTTTCTCTCCGCGAAATATTCGAAATTCCCCACGACGCGCGTGGCGATCTGCTTGTAGTTGTGATCCCGGACGAACTTGCGCCGCTCCTCATCGTGGAGGCCACGCAGATCGCCGTGGCAGGCCAGCACGATGATGGCCTCGGCGAGGGCGTCTCGGGAGACCCCGGTCGACACGTGCGAGAACGCCCGTACGTCGCTCAGCACGGTGGAGTCCGAGCACAGCACCGGCCGATCAGCCGCGAGCGCGAGGCGCACCGCCCCCGTCGCCGATTCGGAAGACTGGTGATATGGGAAACAAAGGAGATCGCATTGTTTCAGTTCATCGATGATCTCCTCGTCTTCCAGGAAGTCGAATCGCAGACTGACCGCGTCCTCGATGCCGAGCATTTCGACCAGCGCTTCGACCCGAGCCCGCTCTAATCGAGACGGGCTGTCCTCCTTCACGCAAGTCAGGGCCTTCAGACGGATGTGGGGAATAAACTCGCGGACGCGCGCCACTGCGTCGACCAGCCCGAGTAGGTTCTTGTGCGGATAAAGAAACCCGAACGTACCGATCGTGAACCGATTGGCTGCAGCGGCCGCCGCGGTCTCGCTCACCGTCACAATCCCGTGCGGTAAGACCGCAAGCTGCTGATGGCCAGCAAGCGACAGCTGCTCGGCGTCGGCGGCCGTGTGCACAAAGACGATGTCGAATGCCGACAGCCAGTCGTGCTCGCTGCCGTCCAGACTCGCTAGCACGTTGTGCAGAGTGATAGCCTTCAGTCGATAACGCGACATTTTAAGCGCGCGCACCAGATTGCGCATGTCCTGGCCGGAGAAGAAGCCGGGGTGGTGCTGGAACCAGACGACATCTGCGTCCCCCGTCGCGAGAATGGCGCCCAGTCGGACAATGGACTGGTGATCGTGCCCCCAGGGCCGCTCGACCGTAATGTTGAGTAAGGTGCCGGCCAGGCGATTGGGACGGGCGTCCGCCCTGAACTCGCGCGCCAGGATCCGACGCAACCGTGGCCGCAAGGCTGGCGTCATACAGAGATGCTCAGCGTAGGTAGCGATGCCGCACACTTGATCCCATGTCGAGACCAGATCAATCGAGCGGATTGTCGCCGCTCTTGCGTTGGTTGCTTTGGCACTCGATTCGGCCAGAGCTAGGCTCTTGACGACGCGCTTCGCCACATCGGACCACTTGAAGTGGTCTCTGAGCAGGACTTTCGCGTTCTCGCTGCGGCGACGCGCCTCCTGCGGTCGAGCCAACAGGTCGCGCATCTGCGCGGCGAGCGAATCGGACGACGGCTCCGCCCAGATACTGTATGCTCCAGCGACATGGGCGGTCGAGCGGACTTGACGGTGCTCAATCAACCACGCCGTCTCGGACGTGCAGAAATCGGTCTGGCCGCCATACCCGGTGGTAATCACGGGCACCCCGAGCATCATCGCTTCCGCTAACGGTAGCCCGAACCCTTCGCCGCGGCTCGGCGCGACCAGCGCCGTCGCAGTACGCACGAGCGAAAGCAGGCCAGAAAAGGGGTACGATTGAGTGAGCACATGGACCGGGGGCGCCCCCGGATCCTGCGCCAGCACCTTGTTGACGTCCTGCAGGATGGTATTGTGCGGGTTCGCAAAGGTCTTGATGACGAGTTCGACCGGGTCGGTCGCGCGGAAGGCGTGTAGTAAGGCGCGTAGTAGGACGTCGGCGCCCTTACGAGGAAAGCAGGACGACACGTGCAAGAAGCGCTGCTTTTCACCGCGTGGCAGCGGCGCGGTCGCAGGTTTCGTCGAAAAGGCCGCTACATGGTCGCAACCGTCGCCCACGACATAGATCGGTATGGCTACCCCTGAGTGCCGGAAACTGCGCTCGACGAAGTTCGACGTCACCATCACGAGATCGAGGTGGCGGTTGAAATGCTCGACCCAACCCTGGGCAAACTCCATCTCCTCCCACGCGAAGCAGACAAAGGCGTTGACCTGCCCGATCATGTCGTCGGCCCGCGGCGGCCAC
>JAQGHW010000618.1 GCA_028291505.1 Rhodopila sp.
TCAGTTCATGCCCGATCGAGGCCTCCGCCAGGAACGGCACCGCCCTAATCAAAGCCGGAATGTTCATCAGGTTCAGATCGTGCCCCGCATTGACCACCAGGCCAGCCGCCCGAGCGGCAACAGCCGTCGCCGCGATCCGCTCCAGAATCCCTTCATGCCCGCCATCGCGGAACGCCGCGGCATACGCCCCGGTATAGATCTCCACCCCGTCCGCACCGACCTCGAGCGCCCGCACGATCACCTCCGGCTCCGGATCGATGAACAGGATCACCCGGCACCCCAGCGCCTGCATCGCCGCGATCGCCGGCCGCACCAGCGCCGCCTCCCCGCGGTCGAGCTTCCAGCCCTCCTCCGACGTGAATGCTCCCGGCGCGTCGGGCACCAAAGTCGCCTGCTCCGGCCGAGTGTCCCGGAGAATCGTCATCAACCGATCATCCGGATAGCCCTCGATATTGAACTCCATCGCCGGCCGGTGCGGACGCATCAATTCGGACAGCATCGGAATGTCGGCCGCACGAATATGCCGCTCATCCGGCCGGGGATGCACCGTCAACCCCATCGCTCCCGCCTCCAGCGCAAGCCGGCCGAACCGGCGCAGGTCCGGCACACCGGTCCGCCGGGAATTCCGCAACAGGGCAATCTTGTTCAAATTCACGCTAAGTCTGGCCATAGACCCACCGTAGCGCGCGTGAGCCCGCGACTCAACGCGGCGGCTTTTTTTCATCTCAGCGTGAGCGGACTTCGGGCTATGCTCGCGGGAGATAACCAACAGCCGCTGCTGGGCCGCTAGCCGATTTCGGCCAACGGCTCCATCACGGTCAGGATCCCGTGCGCCATGTCTAGAAAGCTCGTCTCCCAGGCTAACGTCATGGTTTTCGGCGTCCTGATCGCCTTTCTCACGCTGATCGCCTTCATGACCTGGGATCGCTTCGCCGCCGCCCGGTCCGCCCATCTGTGGACTGACCACACATACGTCGTCCTCGGATCGATCCGGGAGCTCGAAATCTCCGTCCGCGACGCCGAAACCGACCAGCGCGGCTACCTGCTGACCGGCAACAGCGATTATCTCGCCCCCTACAACGCCGCCCTCAGCCGCATCTCCATCCTGCTCGGAGACCTGCAGCGCCTGACCGCCGACAACCCCACCCAACTGACCCGTCTCCGCAGCCTGGCACCGGCCTGGCAGGAGCATGCACAGCAGCTTGCCCAGACCATCCAGGTCCGCCGCGACATGGGCCTTGAACCCGCCATCCAGCTCCTCGGAACCGGGACTGGACGCGCGACGATGACCGGCATCGAACAAACCCTGGCAGCTATGAGCGCCGACGAACAGGCGCTTTTGACCAAGCGGTTGGAAGCAAGCGACAGCCGCGGCGATTGGGTCCGGCGCCTGGCCCTCGCCGCCACGGCCATCGCCATACTGGCGCTGCTCTGGGCCGCTCGGCTGCTCAATCAGGCCTACACCAGATCCTATACGGCGGAGACCGAACAGCGAACCCTGGCCGGAAGGTTGCACGCCTCGCTCGATAGCCTGAGCCAGGGCGTCGGCGTTTTCGGTCCAAACCGCAACCTGCGGCATTGGAATGAGTGCTTCCAGGTCCTGCTCGATCTGCCGCCGGCCATGGTGCGCATGGCAACGCCGTATGCCGCTTTCGTCGAGCATCTCGCCACCGGCGGCGAACACCTCCTGGAAACCGAACAGCAGATCGACCACGGCCAGCAGACCGGCAACGAGCCGATCGTCTACGAACGCACCCATCCGGACGGCCGCCATCTCGAGATCCGCCGCACCCCCACGCCCGACGACGGCTTCGTGCTGACTGTCAGCGACATGACGAAACGCGCACAGTCCGAGGCGGTCCTGCGCGAGTCGCAGAAGATGCAGGCGATCGGCCAGCTCACCGGCGGCATCGCGCATGATTTCAACAATTTGCTCACCGTGATTCTCGGCAACCTTGAACTCGCCCGTGCCAAAATGGACCCGCAGAGCCCATTGGTTGCGCATATCGAGCGGTCCTTGTGGGCGGCGCAGCGCGGCGGAACCCTGACCAGCCAGTTGCTGGCCTTCGCCCGCAAGCAGCCACTGGCACCGGCGCCGGTCGATCTGTCGACCGGCCTGCCCGACCTCGTGCCGTTGCTCAAACGCACATTGGGCGAGCACATCGATGTGCGCTTCGTCGACAGCGCCGGGTTGTGGCCGGCCATGGCCGATCCGGCGCAATTGGAAAGCGCCGTCCTGAACCTGGCGCTGAACGCCCGCGACGCCATGCCAGGCGGCGGCCGGCTGACGATCGAACTGGCGAACAAGATGCTCGATGACGACTACGCCCGCTCTCACGCCGAGGTCGTCCCGGGCGACTACGTCATGGTCGCCGTCTCAGACACCGGCCACGGCATGACGCCCGACATCTTGGCCCGCGTGTTCGAACCGTTCTTCACCACCAAGACCGAAGGGCGCGGCACCGGCCTCGGCCTCGCCATGGTGTTCGGCTTCGTCAAACAGTCCGGCGGACACGTGAAGGTCTATTCGGAGCCCGGTGAGGGCACTTCCGTGAAGATCTACCTGCCGCGTGCCGTGGGCGGCCTGATCCCCAACGTCCAGCGCAGCGGCGTACCCACCGACCTGCCGCACGGCTCAGCAACGATCCTGGTGGTCGAGGATGAGTACGGGGTGCGGGAGATCGCGGTGGCCATCCTGCGCAGCCTCGGCTATCGCGTGCTGGAAGCGCCCGATGGCGACGAAGGCCTGCGCGTGTTCGGCGCCCACGCAGCCGAAATCGACATGCTGCTGACCGACGTCGTGCTGCCCGGCAAGGTCCGCGGCCGTGAGATGGCAGAGCGGATTACCGCCATCCGCCCGGAGGTGAAGGTGCTGTTCATGTCCGGATACACCGAGAACTCCATCGTGCATCATGGCCGGCTGGACGATGGCGTGCAGTTGCTGGGAAAGCCGTTCAAGCGCGAGCAACTGGCCCGCAAGGTCGCCGAAATGTTGGGCACATCGGCCGTCGCCCACGGAACGGAGGAAGCCGACAACGTCGTAGATCTTCGGGCGCGCCAGCGGGAGTGATACCAACCCGCGAAGCGATTCCAGGACCGCCGTCTCGTCCAAGTCATGGCCCGGCGTGTCCCGGCCACAAGCACA
>JAQGHW010000693.1 GCA_028291505.1 Rhodopila sp.
CATTGTAAGCCCCCGCCGAATGCCCCATCAGGAAGATCCGCCCCGGATCGCCGCCGTAACGGCTGATGTTCCCTTTCGTCCACGCAACGGCCGCGGCGTTGTCCCGCAGGAACGCCGGAAACCTCACTGATGGGAACAGCCGATAATCCGGCACCACGGTCAGGAATCCCCTCGACGCGACGGTCGCCGCGACAAAGCGGTAGTCGCCCTTGTTACCGTCCTTCCAGCCGCCGCCGTAGGTGAACACGATCACGGGAGCCGACCGTTCCCCCTCCGGAGTGTAAATATCCAGTTGGTGCCGGTCACCCGCGGCATATCGGACGTCTTGTGTCTCCGTGACGCCGGCCTTCGGCGCCAGCGCGTTCAGCACAGCAACGGGGGAACAGGCGGTCAGCACGCTCAGCATGGCGAACCCCGGCAGCCAACGCGCCATTTGCGGCCCTATCGCCCGATCATGCGTTGCGCGAAACCGAGTAGACCACGCAGCCGCATGCCTTCGGAAGCGATGATGCAGAGGCAGGGTTGCGTCCCAATAACGAGTGGCGGCTGATCGTGATCGGTCACCGGTTCGGACAGGTCGCCTGGCGCGAATTCGCCGGAGCCATCGGCGAAGCGGCCGGACAGCACGCAAGTCAACTCCAGCCCCGCGTGCCCATGCCGCGGCAGCGATCGGCCGGGCTGAGCCAGCAGCAGGCCCCCCCAGGCAACCCCCGAAGCACGCCACGGCCGGTAGCGGACGCCAGGCCCGACCGGCCACCAGCGGCCGAGGGACACGCGGCTCAGCGGGGCAGGAAGCTCCGGATTGAGCACCGGCGGGACAGCGCGCGGCGGTTCATCCATCCTGACCAGCAAACGATCCAGCGCCTCACCGGACAACGCGACCGGGGTCACTTCGTCGAGCACGGCACCGCCGGTCGCCTCCAACGTCGCCACGGCCTGACGGCACGCCGCGCACCGGGCGATGTGGGTCGCGGCGACTAGGGCCAAGGCCTCCGGCAACGTACCGGTTGCGTAGGCTGCCAACGTCGTTTCGGTGGGATGATGATGGATCATGTAAGGTCTCCCAGCACCGCACGCAGCCGATAGATGGCCAGACGCAGACGCGACTTCACGGTACCCAACGGAATTCCAAGCTCCTTTTCGATTTCGGCATGTATTTTGTCCTCGAAGAACGCCTTGCGGATCACCTCCGCCTGTTCCGGCGGCAGCAGAGTCAGCGCGGCGCGAATCCGGATCTCCCGCTGCGCTATGGCCAGCACGCGGTCAGCTTGAATTGGCGCTTCCGGCTCCGCGGCCGGATCGGGCATCAGGTCGCTGGGATGGCGCTCCCGCCGCAGCGTGTCGACCCGCAGGTTGCGGGCGATGGTGAAGATCCAGGTGGACGCGCCGGCCCGCGCCGGGTCGAACTGGCGGGCCTTCTGCCAGACCGCCAGCATCGTCTCCTGCGCCAGTTCCTCGGCGGCCGTGGCGTTGCATCCGGCCCGCAGCATCCAGGCTTTCACCCGCGGGCCGAAATAGCCGAACAGGTCCGCGAACGCCGCGCGGTCCCGATGCAGGGCGACTGCCTCGATCAGCGTGGCGTGGTCGGGACCGCTGCGCGTTGGGCCGGGTTGGTTCATGGTTGCCGCGCATATACCGCCGGGAAACGGCAACACCACCCCCCATCGCTTGGTGCCGGCGGAGCTTCGCGGTCGAGGCGGAGTGGGGGCTGCTGCATTCACGAAGCCTGTTACGCCGGGCCGCCACAAACGGATCACGTCGGCCGCAATTGAGTGGCCATAGCGCGCGGCCAGCCGTGTTCCTCTTCCCGCCTGGACACGTTCCACGGCCTCACGCCAAGCTGGGTTGGGCCGCGATTCACCCGCCGAGGAGACGACATGGACAACACACAGGTGCCGCGGGGCTGGCCAGAGGGCCGCCCGCTCGCCATTTCCGTCAGCGTGATGCTAGAGGGTTGGGCCGCGCCCGACGCGCCCGGGATGGGACCGATGGGCAACCTGCTGAAGCCCGGCACGGTCGACCTGCAAGGACGGTCGTGGGCCGACTACGGCGCCAAGGTCGGCGCATGGCGGCTGCTGGACCTGCTCGACCAGGAGGGCACCAAAGCGGTGTTCTATACCTCCGGCGTGGTGGCGGAGCAGTTTCCCGCGCTGCCGGCGGCGATCGCCCAGCGCGGGCATGACGTCTCGGCGCATGATTGGAGCCAGGGTACTCTGCCCCCCTATCTGACCCCGGAGCAGGAGGCCGCCGATATCGCCCGCTGCGTGTCCGCCCTGAAAGCCACCACCGGCACGCCGCCGCGAGGCTGGCTCAGTCCGCGGTGCACGCCCAGCGCATCGACGTCAGGGCTCCTGGCGGCGCAGGGCTTCGAATTTCACGCCGAAATGTTCGATTCCGACCTGCCGTATCGGCTTGCAACACCGTCCGGGCCGTTGATCGGTGTGCCATTCACCATGGAGGTGAACGATATGCCGCTTTATGTGCGATATGGGAACGAGCCGGATGCGTTCACCCGCACCCTGACAAAAATCGTCGAGGGCTGGTCTCGCTTGGGCAGCCCACACGCGTGCCTGGATATCACCGTCCATGCGCACGTCTTCGGACGGCCGTACGGGGCGCTGGCGTTCCTGGATTCACTGGCGGTGGTCAAGCGCGCGCCGCATTGCTGGCTTACGAACCACGCCGAACTGGCCGCGATCTGGGCGACCGCATAAGCCGGCCGAGGTCGCGCACCGGACACACGCCGATGCACGACTGGTTGGGCCCTATGGGTTTTTCACCTGCGGGTCTTCGCCATGCGCGTGCCGCTTGCCGATCTCCTCGGCCTGGCGGAGCGAACCGCCTTCAGGGCCTTCCGCAGCCTTGGCCGCATCCTTCGCCGCCGGCTCGACCTTGCCGCTCTCGGCGAACCGCTTCTGCGCATCGTTGTACTGCCGAGCGGCGGTCTGGTTGCCTTCACCTTGGTTTTTTTGCGTTGCCATTGGCTCGATCCTCCTGGATTGCAGGTGGCCTCCGTTGCCAGAGCCCGACGTTAACCCCCACGCTTCACCGGTGTTCCACGCATCGACGAACCGGGCAACGTCTCTGCGAATAACGCCCGGGGGACGAACTATTCTTTCGTCTATGCGGTACCGCACGAAACGGTGATCAAAACACGCCCTGCTTCTCTGTCGACGCCACAAGTAGTTAACCACAATCTGGTTAATCTCCACTATTGCGTTGCATCATATATGTTTTCCACCTTGGCACGCTTGTCGACCTTGCCGATATGCCGCTACTGAGCGGCGAACGGGATTGGCAACCGAAGCGGAGACGTCGACATGGCGCAAGCGGCTGAGGCAAAGAAACGCGTCAGGACCAAGGAAAAGACCGTGGACCGGGATACGCTGATGAAAGCGTATCGCAGCATGCTGCTGATCCGCCGGTTCGAGGAGAAAGCCGGCCAGCTCTACGGCATGGGCCTCATCGGCGGCTTTTGCCACCTGTACATCGGCCAGGAAGCCGTCGTGGTCGGTATGCAGTTGGCCCTGTCCCTCGGCGACGAGGTCATCACCTCCTACCGCGATCACGGCCATATGCTGGCAACCGGCATGGAAGCCCGCGGCGTGATGGCGGAGCTCACCGGACGCTCCGGCGGCTATTCGCACGGCAAGGGCGGCTCGATGCACATGTTCAGCAAGGAGAAGAACTTCTTCGGCGGCCACGGCATCGTCGGCGCCCAGGTCAGCCTCGGCACGGGTCTGGCATTCAGCAACATGTATCGCGGCAACGACCGGGTTGCGATCACCTATTTCGGTGAGGGTGCCTCCAACCAGGGCCAGGTGTTCGAAAGCTTCAACCTCGCGGCGCTGATGAAACTGCCCGCCGTCTACGTGATCGAGAACAACAAATACGGCATGGGCACCTCGGTGGAGCGCGCCTCGGCCAGCCACGACCTGTCGAAGAACGGCGCGCCCTGGGGCATCCCCGGCGCACAGGTCGACGGCATGGATGTGCTGGCGGTCAAGGAAGCGGCGGAACAGGCGGTCGCCGCCTGCCGCGCCGGCAAGGGTCCATACCTGCTGGAGGTGAAGACCTACCGGTATCGCGGACACTCGATGTCCGACCCCGCGAAGTACCGCACCCGCGAAGAAGTCCAGATGATGCGCACCCAGCACGACTGCATCGAGAACGCCAGGCACCGGCTCGAAGAACTGGATGTCGAGGAAAAGGCGTTCAAGGCGATCGACGACGAAGTGAAGGGCATCATCCAGGACGCGGCCGACTACGCGCAAAGCACCCCGGAGCCGGAACTGTCGGAACTCTACACCGACGTCATGCTGGAGGGCTGATCGATGGCGACCCAAATCCTGATGCCCGCGCTTTCCCCCACCATGACCGAGGGCAAGCTGGCCAAGTGGTTGAAGGGTGTCGGCGACGATGTACGCGCCGGCGACGTCATCGCCGAGATCGAAACCGACAAAGCCACCATGGAGGTGGAGGCGGTCGATGAAGGCAAGCTGGCCCGCATCCTGGTCGAAGAGGGCACCGAAGGTGTCGCGGTAAACACCCCGATCGCCGTGCTGAGCGTCAACGGCGAAGATGTGTCCGCCGAACCCGCCGCACCGGCCCCCAAGGCGGCGGTCCAGCCCCCCAAGGCAGCGGCAGAGCCGGCCGACCCGAAGGCGATCGCCGAACAGGGTGCGAGAGGCCAGCGCAAGGACGCGCTGGAAGCCGCCCCGGCACCCGAAAAGGCCCCCTCTCCCGAGAAAGATTGGGGACCAACCAAGCCGACCACGGTCCGTGAGGCGCTTCGCGACGCCATGCAGTTGGAGATGCGTCGCGATGGCGACGTCTTCCTGATCGGCGAGGAGGTCGCCCAATACCAGGGCGCCTACAAGATCAGCCAGGGCCTGCTGGACGAGTTCGGCCCGAAGCGGGTCATCGACACGCCGATCACCGAACATGGCTTCACCGGCCTGGCCGTGGGCGCCGCGCTGAACGGCCTGCGCCCGATCGTCGAGTTCATGACCTTCAACTTCGCCATGCAGGCGATGGACCAGATCATCAACTCCGCGGCAAAGACGCTGTACATGTCGGGCGGCCAGATGGGATGTCCCATCGTGTTCCGCGGACCGAACGGAGCGGCATCCCGGGTCGGCGCCCAGCATTCCCAATGCTACGCAAGCTGGTACGCGCACGTGCCGGGCCTGAAGGTCGTATCGCCATGGTCCTCCGCCGATGCCAAGGGCCTCCTGCGATCGGCCATCCGCGACCCCAACCCGGTGATCGTGCTGGAAAACGAAATCCTCTACGGCCAGACCTTCGAGTGCCCCACGGACGAAGATTTCCTTGTCCCGATCGGCAAGGCAAAGATCGAGCGCGCCGGCAGGCACGTCACCCTGGTGGCATTCAGCATCATGGTCGGCGTGGCGCTGAAGGCAGCCGACGCGCTGGCCGAACTGGGCATCGAGGCTGAGGTTATCAACCTCCGCTCACTGCGTCCCCTCGACACCGCGACGATCGTCGAAAGCGTGAAAAAGACCAATCGCCTGGTCACGGTCGAAGAAGGCTGGCCATTCGCCGGCATCGGCGCCGAGGTCGCCATGCAGATCATCGAGCAGGCGTTCGATTGGCTGGATGCCCCGCCGGTGCGCGTGCATGGCGTGGACGTGCCGCTGCCCTACGCCGCCAATCTTGAGAAACTCGCGCTGCCGCAGCCCGATTGGGTGGTGGAAGCGGTGAAGAAGATCGTCTGACCGGGGGAGCGCACACCATGGCGACCAATATCCTGATGCCCGCGCTGAGCCCGACGATGACTGAGGGCACCCTCGCGCGCTGGCTGAAGAAGGAAGGCGACACCGTCAAGGCCGGCGACGTCATCGCGGAGATCGAGACCGACAAGGCCACCATGGAGGTCGAAGCGGTCGACGAAGGCGTCCTGGGCAAGATCCTCGTCGAGGACGGCACCGCGAACGTAAAGGTGAACGCGCCCATCGCCGTACTTGTTGACGCCGGAGAAGCGGTCCCAAGCGAGGCACCGCCAGCTCCAGCTGCGAAGCCGCAAGCGGCGGCCCCTGCTCCCAAGCCAGAGGCCCCAAAACCCGCCGCCTCGGCCGCGCCGGAACCGGCCGCTCCGAAGCCCGCACCTCTCGCCAACGGGCATGCCGAGGCCGGCGAGCGAATTTTCGCATCCCCGCTGGCGCGCCGGATGGCATCGCAGGCCGGTATCGAGCTTTCCGGCCTGAAAGGCAGCGGGCCGAACGGCCGGATCGTGCGCGTCGATATCGAGGCAGCCCAGAAAGGCGGCGCGGCCCCTGCCCCGGCGATTTCCGCGCCCGCTCCGTCCCCTACGGTCCCCACGGCAAAAGCCCCCGCCCCAGCGATCACCGCGCCGCACAAGCTGGTCCCGCACAATTCGATGCGAAAGATCATCGCCAAGCGGCTGAGTGAGGCAACAGCGACCATCCCGCATTTCTACGTGTCGATGGACATCGAGATCGACGCGATGATCGCGCTGCTGGCTCAGTTGAACGCGAAGTCGCCGCCCAAGGACGCGCCGGGTTCGTATCTGGTCACCATTAACGACATGGTGATCAAGGCAGCGGCAGCGACACTGCGAAAAGTGCCGGCGGTGAACGCCAGTTGGACCGACGACAGCATGGTTCTCTACGATGACGTCGACATCAGCGTCGCGGTATCCATCCCCGATGGCCTGATCACGCCGATCATCCGCCAGGCGGATGCCAAGGGTCTGGCAACGATCAGCCGGGAGATGAAGGACCTCGCCGGCCGGGCCCGTGCCGGCAAGTTGAAGCCAGAGGAATTCCAGGGCGGCAGTTTCTCGATCTCCAACATGGGCATGTTCGGCGTGTCTGCGTTCACCGCGATCATCAACCCGCCCCAGTCGGCGATCCTGGCCGTCGCCGCCGGCAAAAAGCGGCCAATCGTGAACAAGGACGGCGAACTGGCGGTCGCCACCGTCATGACCTGCACGTTGTCAGTAGACCACCGCGTCGCCGACGGCGCCCTGGGCGCCACCTGGATGCGCACGTTCAAGCAAGTGGTCGAGGACCCATTGAGCTTGCTGCTGTAGGAGGCGGGTAAGAGTCGTGCCGCGATTCCCCGTGTCACGGTCAGGCTTGGCCCCCGTGTCATGGCCGAACCCAACCCCGGTGCCACGGTCGAGTCCAACCCTCGTGTCATGGCCGGGCTTGGCCCGGCCACCCACGACTTTACATCAGCCCCACCAACAGATCGTCCCACTCGAGATTCCCGGCTACGATCAAACGGACCTTCCACGCTCTTGGCCAACGCTTCAGGCTCGTTTCGCGCTGAATGGCGGTCCGCATGTCGCCGTGAGCCTTGCAATACACCAGGCGATACAACTTGTACTGGCTGGTAAACGTCGATCCAGTACCCTCCTGGTGCGCCCTGACGCGACGGGTCAGGTCACTCGTTACGCCCAGATACCGCGTTCGGTTAGGTCGATTGGTCATGATGTATATCCAGCCGGCGGGCATCGACGAAATGATGCCCCTCGGTGGTTAAGAAAGAGTGTAGGAAACGCCGTTCGCACACATTTTGACGACAGCCGCACCGGTGAAGTCGTGGGTGGCCGGGCCAGGCTCGGCCATGACACAGGGCATGATGCCATGCGGACGCCATGACAGCGACCACCGCGTTATGGGGCACCATGACACCAGACACCATGCCATGCGGGCACCACGTTACGGGCACCACCACGCGGCCCGCCATGTCACTTGGCACCATCCTTCAGGGAAGGCACCACAACACCATGGCACCGACACCTTCGCCACCTCGCGCCCCATCCCAGTGCGAGAAAGGATGCAGCCATGACCACTAACATCCGCCCCGCCCGTCCCACTGACACCCCAGCCATCCTTCGCCTGATCCGCGGTCTGGCCGAGTACGAACGCCTCCTGCATGAGGTCACCACCACCGAAACCGAGCTGCGTGAGGCTCTGTTCGGCGCCGTCCCCCGCGTCCACGCCTTCCTGGCGGAGGTAGACCAACACCCCATCGGCCTCGCCCTCTTCTACTACACATTCAATTCTTTCAAGTGCCGTCCGAACATCTTCCTCGAAGACCTGTTCGTCGATCCCGCCCACCGAGCCACCGGCATCGGTCTCGCCCTCATGCAGCACCTTGCTCGGCTCGCGGTAACCGAGGACTGTGCGCGTATCGAATGGCGGGTCCTGAACTGGAACCAGCCGTCGATCGATTTCTACCACCGTCTCGGTGCTCAACCGATCCAACTTTGGCACACGCTGTTACTGAGTGGCGAGGCACTCGCCTCCCTCGCGGAAGGAAACTCCGATGGCTGAACAAGCATTCGACCTCATCGTTCTCGGCGGTGGCCCCGGCGGCTACGTCGCCGCCATCCGCGCCGCGCAACTCGGCATGAAAGCCGTGGTCGTCGAGCGCGAGCACCTCGGCGGCATCTGCCTGAACTGGGGCTGCATCCCGACCAAGGCGTTGCTCCGCACCAGCGAGATCAATCATCTGCTGCAGCACCTGACTGATTTCGGCTTCGATGCCGTCGAATCGCATTTCAATATCGACAAGGTCGTGAAACGCTCCCGCGCTGTCGCCAAACAACTTTCCACCGGCGTCGGATACCTGCTGCGCAAGAACAAGGTCACCGTCATCGACGGTGCTGGAAAACTGGCGGGCAGGCAGACTGTACAAGTAACGAAAGACGGCAAGGACATCGCCACCCTCAAGGCACCCCACATCATCCTGGCCACCGGCGCCCGCGCCCGCCAGCTTCCCGGTATCGAATCCGACGGCAAGCTGATCTGGTCATACAAAGACGCCATGGTCCCGCCCATGTTCCCGAAATCGCTGCTGGTGATTGGCTCCGGCGCGATCGGCATCGAATTCGCCAGTTTCTACCTCAACATGGGCGCCCAGGTCACGGTCGTCGAAGTGCTGCCGCGCATCCTGGCCGTCGAGGACGACGAAATCTCCGCCTTCGCCCACAAAGCGTTCGAGAAGCAGGGCATGAAGATCCTCACCAGTGCCAACGTGAAGAGGGTGAAAAAGGGCACGGACACCGTTACCGTAACGATCGAAGCCGGCGGCAAGACGCAGGAAATCACCGTCGACCGCGTGATCTCGGCTGTCGGCATCGTCGGCAACGTCGAAGGCATCGGGCTGGAAGGCACCGGTGTGAAGGTCGACCGCACCCATGTCGTGATCGACGAATACTGCCGCACCGGAGAACCCGGGGTCTATGCCATCGGCGACCTCGCCGGGCCGCCATGGCTGGCGCACAAAGCCAGCCACGAAGGCGTCATCTGCGTCGAGAAGATCGCCGGCCTGAACGACGTCCACCCGATGGACGTGCTCAATATCCCTGGCTGCACCTATTGTCGGCCCCAGGTTGCCTCGGTGGGACTGACGGAAGCCAGGGCCCGCGAACAAGGCCATGAGGTCAAAGTCGGCCATTTCCCGTTCATCGGCAACGGCAAGGCCATCGCCATGGGCGAACCCGAGGGTATGATCAAAACCGTATTCGACGCCAAGACCGGTGAGATGCTGGGTGCCCACATGGTTGGCGCCGAAGTGACCGAATTGATCCAGGGCTACACCATCGCCCGCACCTTGGAGACCACGGAAGCCGAACTGATACACACCGTGTTCCCACACCCGACTGTCAGCGAGACGATGCACGAAGCCGTCCTGGACGCCTATAAGCGGGCCATCCATTTCTGAGGCGTTCCCAGTGCATAGCCGACGACGACCCTCCCGCGTGGCCTTGCCGGCTTCACAATGTGTCATGATTGGGCTTGGCCTGGCCACCCACGACTGCGGTGATTTGACATCGTAAGTCGTGGATAGGCGGGACCAACCCAACCGCGACACGAACGGCAAAAACCCACAGCAACCCTAATCTCGCCCCCGCGGACCGAACTACCCCCCCCGAATTTATATGGGAATACTATATACCGACCGTGCGAACCGCATGGCTTATATAGTTGCGCGGCGTTATCTCCTCCGGTGCTGAACAACCGTCCGGCCTGCCGCCTATGCGGCAGGTCTATGGAGCACCAACCATGCTTGACATCATCTTCGTCGCAACCGGAGCGGCGTTCCTATACCTCTGCGTTCTCTACTCATTTGCCTGCGATCACCTGTAGGACAACGCAAATGACGCTGGACTACATCCTCGGCGGCTTCGTGACCGTCTTCATTCTGGCCTACCTCGTCATCGCGCTCATCAAGCCCGAACGATTCTAGGCCGGCACTCCAAGCTCGGAACACAAACCCCATGACAGTCAACGGCTGGCTGCAGATCGCACTGTATTGCGTCCTGCTCACGCTTATCGTCAAACCGCTGGGCGGCTACATGACCCGGGTCTTCTCGGGCGAAAGAACTGCTTTGTCCCCCGTGCTGAGGCCACTCGAACGCGGCCTCTACCGCCTGTCCGGCGTCGACGAGGCGCAGGAACAACACTGGGTCACCTACGCCATCGCGATGCTGGCATTCACCTTCGCCGGCTTCATTACGCTTTACGCGCTGCAACGCCTGCAGAATGTGCTGCCGTTCAACCCGCAGCACCTGGACGCGGTTTCGCCCGACCTGGCGTTCAACACCTCAGTCAGTTTCGTTACGAATACGAACTGGCAATCCTATGTGCCGGAAACCACATACGGCTACCTGGTGGAAATGGCCGGCCTGACCGTCCACAACTTCGTCAGCGCCGCCACCGGCATCGCCCTCGCACTCGCCCTGATCCGGGGCTTCTCCCGCCGGTCGGCAAAGAGCGTCGGCAATTTCTGGGTCGATATGACCCGTTG
>JAQGHW010000707.1 GCA_028291505.1 Rhodopila sp.
CCAGGCGACGTCCAGCTTCTGGCGGGCCCGATTGGCCACCCACCAGCTTTTGGCAACGATCGCGACGCCGTCGGCGAGGCCTTGCGGATCACCATCGCCGTTGCCGCGGACGATGAAGGCGTCATGCACACCCGGCAGCGCCTTGATGGCTTCGACATTGGCACTGACAACCTTGCCGCCAAACACTGGACATTTCTGGAACACCGCATGGAGCATGCCCGGCACCGTAACATCGATGCCGAACAGCTTCTGGCCAGTTACCACCTTGGCATTGTCGACGCCGGGCATCGGCCGGCCGATGATCTTGAACGTCTTCGGATCTTTCAGTTGAACACTGGCGAGATCCGGGACCGGGACATTCACCGCCGTCGATGCCAGCACGCCGTAGGCCAACGACCGCCCGGTCTTGTCGTGATGCACGACACCCGCCTCGGTGCGGCATTCCGATGCCGATACGTTCCAGGTCCGCGCCGCGGCGGTCACCAACATCTGCCGCCCGGCCGCACCGACCCGCCGCAGCGGCTCGTAATTCAATGGCGTCGCCATGCTGCCACCGGCAAACTGGCGGCCGTATTTCGCCTCGTCCAGCGGAGCCTGTTCGATCCGCACCTGCTTCCAATCGACGTCGAGTTCCTCGGCAATCACCATCGGCAACATCGTCTTGATGCCTTGCCCGATCTCCGGATTCTTCGACATGATCGTAACGATTCCGTCAGGCGCAATGCGAATGAACGCGTTGAGCGGTTCGGCTGGTGCGTCGGCCTTCGCGAGGGAAGGCAACATCGCGCGCAGCATGAAACCGCCGCCAGCGATGGCGCTGATCTTCAGGAAGCTCCGGCGCGGGGTCATGACCGTTCTCCTTTGTCGCCGGTGTGTCCTGAAGCCGCCTGCCTGATCGCCGCGCGGATACGCGTGTAACTACAACAGCGGCAGACATTGCCCATCATTGCCGTATCAATATCAACGTCGCTCGGGTGAGGTATCTGCCGCAGCAGCGCCGTGGCCGACATGATCTGGCCGGCTTGACAGTATCCGCATTGCGGCACGTCCAGTTCCATCCAGGCCGCCTGCAGCCGGCGCCCGACCGGATCGGCCGCCATGCCTTCGATGGTGCCAACCGCGGCGCTACCGACGTCCGATACCGGGGTCTGGCAGGCTCGCACCGCGGCCCCGTCCAGGTGCACCGTGCAGGCGCCGCACAGTCCCGCGCCGCAGCCGAATTTGCTGCCCTTCAGGTCGAGTTCGTCGCGCAGCACCCAAAGCAACGGCATGTCGCCGTCGACATCGACGGATCGATCAACACCGTTGATCTTGATCGTGTAGGCCATGTTTCCAGCCTCCCGGTTCAAATCCTGGACGGAGCGCCTGCGTTCGGGCAGCGCGATCCGCCGGGCCAAGCATACGCCCACCGCCGATCCGATCAAGCTTCGATCGCCCGTGGTTCGGGCACCAGCCGCCCAGAAACTGTGCAATATTGATTTGCACTTACCAGCGGACCTTGACAGACTTGGCACACGGCTTGCGTATTGAGGGGCAGACATGTCGCAAATGCTGGAAGAGACCATCCCGATCCTCGATCTCGGCCCGTATCTGGCCGGGGAAAACGGCGCCGATCGCCGTGTTGCCGAGGAACTGGCGTGGGCCAGTGAAAACATCGGCTTTTACTTCATTCGCAATCATGGCGTGGACCAGGCGCTGATCGACGCCACGTTCCACGAAGCCGCCCGGTTTCATGGTTTGCCAATGGAGCGAAAGCAGGCGCTGCTGATCAACAAGCATCAAATCGGCTACCTGCCGATGGGTGGTGCGAAGATGCGCAGCTCCGACGTCAACCAGAACACCCGTCACGACCTGAACGAGGCGCTGTTCATTCGTCGCGAACGTTCTGCGGACGATCCGGATGTGGTATCGGGCAAGCCGTGGCGTGGGCTCAATCAATGGCCTGGCGAATTGCCCGGATTTCGGAAAACCGTGCTGACCTACTGGAACCGCATGGAAGCCCTGGGTCAAAGCATGCTGCCGCTGTACGAATTGGCGCTTGGAACGCCCCGCGGCTTTTTTCGCGAACGCTTCCAGGGTGCGCACATCAATCTGCGGCTGTCACACTACCCGCCCGATCTGGACGCCGAGGACAATCAGTTCGGGATCGCACCACATACCGACAGCGGCTTCATGACCTTCCTGCCGCAATCCGCCGTGCCGGGTCTGGAAATCCTGACGGTGACGAAGAAGTGGATCGCCGTGCCGCCGATGCCCGGCACCTATCTGGTCAACACCGGGGATATCCTGCATCAATGGACGAACAAACGCTTTCGCTCCACCCCGCATCGCGCGGTCAACCGGTCCACCACGGATCGATATGCCATACCGTTCTTCTATGATCCGAACACCGATGTAATGATCGAGTGCCTGCCCGGATGCAGCGGACCCGATAACCCGCCGCGCTATCCGCCGAGGACGTTCGGCGACTACTACGCCTGGTTCGTGAAAATGAACTACCGCCACCAGGAAGATTAAAGCAGCGCCGGGAACACGGCACGCTGGGGAGACAAACGTTCGGCTCTTCGCAATGAAGGATCGAACCCTCGTGACTCGACTGACTCGACGTTCCACCCTGCAGGCCGGCGCCGCCGTCCTGTCTTCATCCTTGATCCGTAACGCTCGGGCGGACGAGAGCGGCACGTTGACGGTCGCACTGTCCAACAATCCGGTCACCTGCGACCCGATCAACATGTCCAGCCATGACACCGAGATCCTCAGTCAGACGATTTGGGAAAACCTTGTCGAATACGACATCGAAGGCAACCTGAAGCCACAACTCGCAAAGGCACTACCCGAGATATCCGCCGACGCGCTGGTTTACACATTCGAACTTCGCGACGACGTGCTGTTCCAGGACGGCACACCGATGACCTCGGAAGATGTGAAATACAGCATCGAATACACCATCGATCCGGCGAACAAGGCTTCGCGCGGACCGATCTTCAACCGCTTGTCGCATGTGGAGACCGATGGTGCGCATCGGCTGCACGTGCATTTGAAGGAGCCGTTCTCGCCCTGGACCGCTTTCCTGACCAAGTTCATGGGGGTCTGGCCGAAAGGCTCTCGCGAGAAGTTTGGCAACGACTATTTCCGCGCGACCCCGAAAGACGTCGGCACCGGGCCGGGGATCTTTGAGGAATGGAAACCGAACGATTATGTCAGCTTCCGCCGCAACCCGCATTATTGGCAGAAGGGATTGCCACACTGGGATCGGCTGGTCGTAAAAGTCGTTCCGGAGGACGCGACACGGGTCGCCTTCCTGCTGTCCGGGCAGGCCGACATCATCGGTGCACCGCCGCCACGCGAATTCAGCCGCCTGAAATCCCGCAAGGGCATCCAGGGGCAGGCCGTCCCGACATTCGGCGGCTGGACCGTTTTGTTTCAGAATCCCACCCGGCCGCCGTTCGACGATCTCGAATTTCGAAAGTGCATCCAGCACGCGGTTGACCGGAAGACCATCGCCGAGAAAATCTACTTTGGCCTGGTCGAACCGTCTGGGATCCCTGCCCCCGCTTCCAGTTGGTGGTACGACAAGGAAGCCGACGACATGACGGCCTATAATCTGGATCTGGCCAAGGCGCATCTGGCGAAATCGCGTTATCCAAACGGCACTGAATTCGACCTCGATCTGAACGCTGAACCGTACCTGCTGGATGCCAAGGACGCCGCGGTGTTCCTGCAGGCGGAACTGGCCAAGCTCAACATCAAGGTCAATCTGCGGATGGCGTCGTTCCCGATCGTGCAGGCGCACATCATGGGCGGCGATTATCAAGCGGGGCTGGCAAATTTCATGTCGCCGGGTGAAGCGACCTACTTCCTGATGGCGAGCTTCACCGCCAACAGCTTCATGTCGAAGGCTTCAGGCAACACCGTGGACCCCGAGGTCGTTGCGGCACTGAAAATCGCCTTCGCCGAGAACGACAGGGCGAAGCTGAAACCGGTCTATGCGAACCTGATGAAGCACATGGCCGAAACATCCTACTTTACTTGGATTGGCTATTTCGCCGCGGCGAATCTCTGGCGAGACCGCGTCAAGAACTTCAAGCCCAGTCGCGGCCTGACCATCAACGTTCACGATGTTTCGCTTTCCTGATGCTGGGACTGCTGCTTCGCCGCGCCGGCTTCTCGCTGCTGTCGCTTGTGCTGGTCACGTCGTGCCTGTTCGTGCTGACCCGGGCGATTCCGGACAGTCCCGGACGGATCGTGCTGGGGACGGATGTAACGCAACTGCAACTGACCCAGTTCGAGCACGATCATGGACTGGACCGGCCCGTGGTCGTGCAATACGGCGACTGGGTAAGGGGTCTGATCCTGCACGGCAATCTGGGAACATCCTTTATCACCGGGCGGCCGGTTGGTCCGGACATCGCCGCGACCCTGCCGGTGACACTGGAATTGGTTGTCGTAGCCTTCGTTTTTTCCTGCGCGCTATCTGTCCTGGCGGGCACGCTGTCTGCCCTGCTGCGGGACACCGTGCTGGACTACGGCGTTCGGCTGATCGCGGTGCTCGGTGTTTCGGTGCCAGGCTTCTGGTTGGCGCTGGTGCTGATCATGGCACTCGCGGTGGACCGGGACTGGTTCCCACCCGGTGGGGTGGAACCTTGGTCGGCCGGCGTATCGGAACACCTGGATTCGATCGTTCTGCCAACGTTCTGTCTCGCCATCTTCTACATGGCGGTGCTCAGCCGGATGACACGATCCAGCATGCTGGAGGTGCTGGGACAGGACTATATGCGGACTGCCCGAGCGACGGGGATTGCACCGTGGCGGGTGCTGATTTACGCGTTGCGTAACGCACTGGTTCCAGTTGTAACCGTCGCCGGGATGTCCTTTGGCTATATGTTCGGCTGGGCGCTGATCATCGAATCCGTTTTCAACATCAGCGGCCTGTCACGAGCGTTGCTCACTGCGATCCAGCAGCGCGATTTCGTTTTGGTGCAAGGGGTCGTAATGGTCTTCACCTTCATCTTCATCCTGGCCAATCTTGTGGCGGATCTGACCAACGCCTGGCTCAATCCGCGTATCGCCGCGGTGAGGGCATGATGCGCCGCCTGACAGCGCTTTTCGGCGGGGGCGGCGGTTTGATCGGCGCCATTCTGGTGATGCTGATCGTCGCGGACGGGCTGGCGGCACCATGGATCGCGCCGTACGATCCGCTGGCAGTCGATATGACCGCGTCGCTGGTGGAACCTGGGCCGAACCATTTGTTTGGCACCGACCAGGCCGGCCGGGATGTTCTTAGTCGTGTCATCTGGGGCGGTCGGGCCTCACTGGAAGTCTCCACTCTGGCTGTGGTGATCGGATGCACCGGCGGGGTGGCCCTGGGATTGCTCGCCGGTTTTTTCAATGGCGGCTGGCTGGAGCAGTTGCTTATGCGCGTGCTGGACGCGATGGCGGCAATTCCGCTGCTGATCTGGGCGATCGCGCTTGTGGGGATCCTGGGTGTCGGCCCGTTCACCATCGCCGGTATCACCTTTGGCAACGAAGTGAAGCTGCTGTCGCTGTTGGGCGTTCTGTATATACCCACGCTGGCCCGGATCACTTACGCCTGTGCCCTTGCCGAATCGCGTGCGAACTATGTTGGGGCGCGCCGATTGCAGGGGGTTGGCTCATTGCGCATCATGATTTCCGACGTACTGCCGAACTGCCTGTCGCCGGTCATCGTCCAGGCAACCCTGCTGTTGGCCATTGGAATCATCATCGAAGCATCCGTCAGCTTCGTTGGCCTTGGCGTTCAACCGCCGCAGCCAAGCTGGGGCAACATGCTTGCTGACGCGCGCAACTATCTGTTCTCGGGCGAGTGGTGGCTGTCCGTGTTCCCCGGTGCGGCAATCTCCCTGAGCGTGGTTGCCTTCAACCTGCTGGGCGACGGGTTGCGCGATGCGCTGGACCCGCGCCACACCGCGCAGGCGCTGACCGCGTGACCGAAGACCTGCTTCGTATCGATGGGCTGCATGTCGGCTTTCGTTCCGGCGACGAGATGCGTTCGGTCGTGCGCGGTGTGGATCTGCGCATCGCACCCGGGGAAGTTGTTGGGCTGGTCGGCGAGTCCGGGTCCGGCAAAAGCATGACCGCACTAGCGATCATGCGGCTGTTGCCGCCTGGCGGAGCGGTGACCAGCGGCCGGATTTCATTTCGGGGCCGCGACCTGCGGGAATGCTCCGCCAGCGAATTGAACAAGCTGCGCGGCAGCCAGATCGGAATGATCTTCCAGGACCCGCTGACAGCGCTGAACCCGGCGATAACGATCGGCCGCCAGCTTCAGGATGCCATCCGCGCGCATGAACCGCTTGGCCACAAAGCCGCGTTGGTACGCGCCGAGGAGTTGCTCGCACTGGTCGGCATCCCCTATCCGCGCCAGCGCCTGCTGGCCTACCCGCACGAGCTGTCCGGCGGAATGCGCCAGCGGGTAATGATCGCCCTCGCCGTTTCCTGCAACCCCGCTCTGCTGATCGCGGACGAGCCTACCACGGCGCTGGACGTTACTGTGCAGGCGCAGGTGATGGATTTGTTGGACCGCATCCGGACCGAATTCGGTGTGGCCATCCTGTTCATCAGTCACAACCTGGAACTGGTCGCCGAGATCTGCACCCGTGTGACGGTCATGTACGCTGGCCGCGTGGTTGAAACCGGCGACGTCTTCGACATGTTCGCCACGCCGCGCCATCCCTACACACGCCAATTGCTTCGCTGCATTCCGCGCCTTGACGGCGCCCGGGGGGCGATGCCAACGATCCCCGGCTTGCCGCCACGCATCGGTGCTTTGCCGCCTGGCTGTCCGTTCGCCCCACGCTGCGATATTGCCGAACCGCGCTGTTCGGCCGAGGAGCCACCGATCAATTGGCACGACAAACAGATGGCCGTTTGCTACCGGGCGGGCGTGGTGGTGCCGACATGAAAGCGGATGGTGGGCCGTTGATGCAGCTTAAGGATCTTCGCAAATCGTATCGGTTGCGGCGCAGCCTCGCCGAACGCATGCGAGGGATCAATCGCACGGTCACCGCCGTCGATGGCGTTTCGTTCGCTATCCCGCGCGGAGGCATCCTGGGCCTGGTTGGCGAGAGCGGTTGCGGAAAATCCACGCTGGCGCAAATGATCGTCGGTCTTCTGGCGCCATCGCGCGGCGAGATCGAATGGAACGGTATCGGACTAAGCACGCTATCCGGCGACGCAAGACGGGTGTATCGACGCGGTGTGCAGATGGTGTTCCAAGACACGCATTCCTCACTCAATCCTCGCAAGCGCATTCGTGTCATCCTGCGGGAGGCCGTTATCGCGCGTGGCCTGTCCAGATCCGCGATTACCCCGCGCGTCAACGAGTTGCTTGGGCAGGTAGGGCTCGACGCTCAACTATTGGATCGATACCCTCATGAACTATCCGGCGGACAGCGCCAGCGTATCGGCATCGCTCGGGCACTCGCCATGGAACCGTCGCTGCTGGTGGCTGACGAACCGGTTTCCTCTCTGGACGTCTCATTACAAGGCCAGATCATCAACCTGTTGCGTGAGCTGAACGAAACGCTGGGCCTGACCATCATCCTGATCAGTCACGATCTCGCGGTGGTTGCCAGGGTATGCGACCAGATCGCGGTCATGTACGCCGGCCGCGTGGTCGAACGCGGCACGCCGGACAAGGTGCTGACGGCACCGGTTCATCCCTATACCCAGGCACTGCTCGATGCCGTCCCACGCGGTCTGGAAAGGCGTGGCCGCCAACGCACGGTGCTGCCGGTCGAAGCCGGAGAAACCCCTGGTGGCTGCCATTTTCGCCGTCGCTGCATCCATGCGATGCCGGAATGCTCCGATCACGACCCGGAACTAGAAACAGCCGGGTCCGAACACGAAGCCGCCTGCCTGCTGGTCCGGCGCCTCAATCAGGCCAGCCCAAAATAGGTCCGGTGCAGCGAGTCGTCAGCCTCCAACTCCGCTACGCTGCCCTCAAACCTGATGCGTCCGCCATCCAGCGTGAACACCCTGTCTGCCAGGTCCAGGAACGCAATATTCTGTTCCGCGATCAGCATCGCGAGACCCGCGGCACGGAAGCGGCTGAGCACCTCGATCACCTGGCCGACGAACAATGGAGACAGCCCGGCCGAAGGCTCATCCATCACCAGCAACCGGGGCGAGGACGCGAGTGCCTTGGCGATTCCCAGCATCTTGCGCTGCCCGCCGGACAGGCTGCCGGCTAGGGCACCGCGGCGATGCGCCAGATCGGGGAAGTAACCATATAGTTCCTCCATGCGGAGTTTCAGTGCGGCTTTCTCGATGAACTGGCCGCCGACGCGCAGGTTCTCGTCGATCGACAGGCCGGGGAAGACGCCGATCTCCGACATATAGGCCATGCCGCGGCGGACACGCTTGTCGGTGCGCCAGGTGGTCACGTCGTCGGGGTCGAGCCGCACGGAACCCTTCCATGCCGGCAGCAGGCCGACGATCACTTTCAGCAA
>JAQGHW010000712.1 GCA_028291505.1 Rhodopila sp.
TTCGAGAAGAAGAATGACCCTGTGCCCTTCTTTCGCATCGCGGGCAACACTTCCTTGGCGACGAGAAAGGGACCTCGGCTGGCGATGTGCTGGGCGGTGTCGAACATCTCGACCGGGATGTGTTCCAACAACTCTTTCTCGGGAGGCAGGTCGCGGCCTTCCAGGTAGCCGGCGTTGTAGACCAGGACGTGTGGATCGCCGGCGTCGCGGCGGATGGTGTCGAACGCAGCGGCGATGGAGTTTTCCGAAACGAGATCGAGTTCGACGATCATGCATTCGCCGCCTTGCTGACGGATGGCCTCCGCCAGTGGCGAGGCATTGGCCCGGGTGCGGGTTGTCAGTACAACGAAGAAACCTTCCTGGGCGAACTTCTGGGCGATGGCGCCCCCGACGCCCCAGCGCACGCCGACCGGCAGGTGGCTGTCGTCCAGTGTCTTGCCGTGCGCCAGCTTCGTATTGCGGCCATCCGACTGCCATTTGGAGGTGGCGCCGACGACGACGGCTACTTGTTTGGACCTGGTGTTGGTTTGTTCCATTTGGTACGTTTCCTTTTTTAGTGGCGGTTGTCAGGCGGGTCGGTTCCAGCCCCACCAGGTGCACAGGGCCTCGCCCATGATGAGGTTCTTGTCCTGGTTGCTGAGCCACGGTAGTTCGCGCGTGAACATCGTTACGCATTGGCCCCAGGAGCAGGGCATTTTCGTGATGTCGGTGCCCCAGAACATGCGGTGGGGACCGAAGGCATCGTAGATCTGCCGCAGATAGGTGTGCATTGCCGGGAATGGATAGGGCTGGCTGGAATAGCCCGGCGCGCCGGTGGCCTTGACCGCCACGTTGGGGAACCTGGCGAGCGCCAGAAGGTCCGGCATGTGGGTCATGGCGGCGGCGTCTTTCAGCGTGGTCAGGCCGCCTCGGCCGCCCAGGTGATCGATGGTCAATCGAAGGCGGGGGTGGCGTTCGGCGATGCGGCCAAGCTGGGTCAGCGAGTCCGTTGCGAGGGCGGCGATGGGGACGCTGGCTTTTTCGGCTTCCGCCCAGAGCCAGTCGATCGTTCCGTCTGCCAACCATTGCCGAGCCGGATCGTGCAGGAAGGTGTAGCGTAGGCCGAGCATGCCGGGTTGGTCTGTCCAGGTGGCGATGCGGGCGCGGGAGGCTGGTTGGTCGAGCGGCAGCGAGCCCATGATCGCGAACCGGCCAGGGTAGTTTCGAACGGCCGCGAATGCCATGTCGGTTGAGCCAGGGTCCCAGCCCGGTGGGTGAATGACGGCGGCGTCGACTTTGCCTTCGTCCATCAGAGCTATGGCCTCTTCGGGCGTGAAGGCGGTCACCTGCCGGTGCGAGAGGTTGCTTGGCAAGCCGGTTCCCCACAGGTGAATTTGGGCGTCGACGATCTGCATCGCATCGCTCTCCCTTTGTTTTTGCTCCTTCGGGGAGAGTATCCCAGGTGGGCGGTTCGGGATACTGGCGGTGATGCGGTTCAGCCGCGGGGTGTGGTAGGGTAGTGGTTCCGCGATGGAGATGGCTGTTGAAAACCCGCTTCGGGCTGGAAATCCGAACCGCGACCGGCGCCGATGCGCCGGGGTTGTGCGAATTGCTGGGTGCGGCGGGGAAGGAGATTTCTGCGCGCGGCGTGGCGGAGCGACTGGACGCGATCCGTAACGAGCCGGGCGCGGCGTTGATCGCGGCTGACTGGGGGCCGCCGGTTGGTCTTGTCGTGCTGCACTGGTATCGGACGCTGGAAGCCAGCCAACCGACAGCGCAGATCACCACTTTGCTGGTTGCCCCGGATGAACGCCGGAGAGGAATCGGCCGACTGCTGATCAAGGCGGCTGCGCAGGCCGCCAGGGTTGCCGGTTGTGGCGCGTTGGAACTGTTGGCGGCGGAGGAGCAGGGGCTGCACGAATTCTGCCGAGCTACGGGTTTTGTTGAGGCTGGGTCTCGGTTTTTGAGGCCGCTTCGTAAGAAGGGGGCGTGATTCCGGCTGGGGGTCTATTTCTGTAAGTAATGAATGGTTGCCGCGTTCCTTTACGTGGCACTACCAATTCGGTCGTGGTGGATGTACGCTGGGTTTTATCGGGAAGTGGAGGCATCGGATGAGCGCGGCCGGGCGGCAGATGCATATGGGCGTTTTCGTGCTGGGCACTGGCAACCATACCGCCGGCTGGCGCTATGAAGGCGCCGCGGCCAGCCACATCGAGCTTCCGGTGATCCAGGAGATCGCTGGTATCGCTGAACGGGGCAAGTTCGATCTGTTGTTCATCTCGGACGCGATGGTGATGGACCCGAGCGACCATCCGTCGTTCATGTGTCGGTTTGAGCCGACGACGCTGATTTCGGTGCTTAGCGCCTGCACGACACATATTGGCCTGGGTGCCACGGTGTCGACCAGCTTTGCCGAACCGTTCAATGTGGCGCGGGTGTTCAGCTCGATCGATCATATGAGCGGCGGGCGGGCGGCTTGGAATGTGGTGACCAGTTCCAACCCGAAGGCGGCACTGAACTTCAACCGTGAGGAGCACCTGGAGCACGAACTGCGTTATCAGCGCGCCAATGAATTCGTCGATGTCGTTACGGGGCTGTGGGATTGCTGGGATGACGGCGCGATCGTTGCAGATAAGACGACCGGCCGGTTCATCGACGAGGACAAAGTTCACGCGCTTGATCACAAGGGGCGGTTTTTCCAGGTCAAGGGGCCGGTCAATATCTCCCGCTGTCCTCAGGGGCGTCCGGTCATTATTCAGGCTGGGGGCTCGCCCTCGGGGCTTGATCTGGCGGCGCGTACGGCGGATGTCGTGTTCTCGGTGGTGCAGGATCTGGCGGCTGCCAGGATCGCCTATGCGGATCTGAAAGGGCGGATGGGAAAGTACGGGCGTTCGCCGGATGAACTCGCCGTGCTGCCCGGGGTGATGCCGATCATCGGCGCCAGCGACGCGGAGGCTCGGGAGCAGCTGGCGAAACTGCAATCCTGGCTGACGCCGACGAATGCGGCGACCCTGGTTGCCAGCCGGATCGGGTATGATGTGTCGGGCTATCCGTTGGACGGGCCAGTGCCGCCACCGCCTGCTTCGCAGGGCAGCCTGACTTTCTCGCACGTGCTGTATGAGACGGCACAGCGGGAGAAGATGACGCTGAGGGACCTCTACAACCTGACCGCGGCGGCGCGCGGGCACTGGGTGTTGTGCGGAACGCCGGGGGGCATCGCTGATACGTTGGAGGAATGGTTTGCGGGGGCGGCGGCAGACGGGTTCAACATCCTGCCGCCGTATTTTCCGGGTGCGTTTGCGGATTTCGTTGATCTGGTCGTGCCGGAACTGCAACGGCGTGGGTTGTTCCGGCACGATTACGCGGGCGGGACCTTGCGCGACCATCTTGGGCTTGTGCGGGTGTCGCGCCTGGAGGCGGTGGGTGGCGTGTGATTGGCGGCCTGTCAGGCGGTAAAGCGTGTTCCGGCGGGAGGGGGATCTTCTGGTGGTCCGGCGAAGCATTGGGCGAGGCTCATCCAGAGGCGGGCCGGGCCTCCGGTTACTTTCAGGGCGGTGTCGGCGATATTTCGCACCTGAGTAACGACCTGGCAGAAGTCCAGCACGCTGCCGTCCACACTGTTGTCGGGGGACGGGTCGTTCCATTCCCAGACGGTGCCGGACGGGCCGGCCAGGCGAACGTAGGGGGCTGGTCCGGGGATGGGGGTGCCGCGATTGGCAAAGGTCCAGCCATAGGTGCGCACGCCGATCTCGGCAATGTTGCGCAGCCGGTCTGTTGGCTGCCGCCCTACGCCCATCAGGTCGTAAATGGCCTGGCCGTGGGCCCAGGTTTCCATCTGGCGCGCGGTGGTGAACATGCGCACACCCATGTCGGGGCCATACCAGGACAGCCTTCCGTTCGGGGGTAGGGCGGAGAGATTCCCGCACAGGTCGACAACCTGCGCGTACCAGCGCTCCAGCAGGGGCTTGCCGATCAAGTCGCCGAAGCGATGCCGGGTCGCCTGGAGGCGGGTCATGCCGCTATCGCGGTTGGCCTGGGTGTCCGCCCGCGCCCGTGCGAAGGGTTCGGGTCCGGCCACTGACGCGGCCGCCATCAGGTCGCTTTCATGCAAATGTTGCACTATGTCGGTGACCGTCCAGCCTTTGAACAGCGTGGCGCGCTGCCAGTCGGTTTCGTGCAGGGTCGTCAGCAGCGCGTGGAGTTCATCTGCCTCCGCCTGGAAATCGACAGCCTGTGGCAGCATGAGATCGTTCCCGGGTTGCATGTTCTGGTCGTTGCATGGTCTGGGCGATCCGAGGGCGTTAGCTTGGTGCCATGCCCTTGGCGGTGAGCTCTTTGGTCGCGTTTGCGTTCTTGGAAAGATGGGTCAGCCGCATGCCGCGCAACACGTTGGGCGCCTTGGAGAACTGGATGTTGTCGTAGCTGACGATCTCGATGCGATTGCCCCAAGGGTCGCGGAAATCGAGGAAAGGTCCTGGCAGTATCTCGACGCCTGCTTCGGCCAGGGCTTGGCGGACGGCTTCCCGGTCGTCGACTACCAACCCGAAGTGCCGACCGTCGTCCGACGGCTGGCGGCGCCCCTTTTGCAGCGCGAGGAACTGGTCGCCCAGGTCGATGAAGGCCATCTCTTCGCTTTTTCCGCGTAGCTCGAAGTCGAATATGCGAGCATAGAACGATAATGCTTGCTCGATATCG
>JAQGHW010000737.1 GCA_028291505.1 Rhodopila sp.
TCATGAAGCACCGCATAGGCTCGGCCCAGCCGCAACCATCCGTCCAGGTTCGACGGTTCGGCAGCCTGCTTCGCCGCCAGACTGGCGACCATGCCGCGGACCATGGCCTGCCGCTGCTCATCCGTCATGTTCGCCGCGTCCGCGACCGCCTTCGCGTCCGGCCCCCCCGCCCGTGCCGGCCCCCCCGCCTGCGACGAACCCCCCGCCGACGAGGCCGGTCCGGAGGACGCACCCTTAGCCAATTCCGGCACAGCAATACCGGCGGTCCGTGCCGCCTCGGCCACCTTCTGTCCAAGCTGCCCCCGCAGCGGCGAGTCCGCCGGAAGCTCCGCCAGCAGCGCCTGCAAGCCGTCGATCGCCTTGCGAGGCTCCCCCGCCTGCATCGCGGCGATCGCCAGATAGTACCGTGCCAGCCCATTGGTCGGGTCCGCTTGCAGCACCTGCCGGAACGCTGCCTCGGCCGCCGGGGTCACCGTGCCGCCGGCCTGCAGCACCATCATCTCGGCATGGTCGCCGACCACATCCGGGCTCGTCTGGCCCAGGTCGATGGCGTGGCGGAAGGCATCCTCGGCCCCGTTCCATTCGCTCAGCATTGCCAGGGTTCGGCCGTACAGCAGCCAGCCGGAGGCATCGGACGGACTTTGCTTCAGCTTCGCGCCCAGGGTGTCCGCCGCCCGTTGCAACGACGACCGGTTATGTTCCTGCGCGACTTCGGCCTTGCGCCCCCGGAAAGGTTCGTCCGGCAGTCCGGGCGCGCCAAGCCAAAGGTAGCTGGACACCGAACCAGCAGCGATGACGACGAACACGATCACCGCCAGCACCGGACTGCGCGACAGCCGGGGCGGCGCGACAGGCTGCTTGTCCGAGGCAAGCAGGCGCCGCTGGATTTCCAACCGAGCGGCGTTGGCCTCGATGGGGGTGATCAGGCCACGGGCGATGTCGCGATCGAGCTCCAGCAACTGGTCGCGGTAAACCGCCTGGTCGAAGCTGGCGCGAGTGGGCACCGGGCGGCTGCCGCGCAGCAGGGGCGCCACGATCGGCAGCAGCGCGCCGAAAGCCAGCAGCGCCAGCAGGAACGGCAGGATCAACCGTCGTTCTCCCGCATCAATCCGTCCAGGCGGCTGGTTTCCTCCGCGCTGAGCGGGACGGTGTCGGCCGAGGCCGCCTGGCGCCGCCGCAACCAAAGGAATGTGCCCACCAGCCCGGCCACCACCAGAATGGGCGGGCCATACCATAGCACATACGTCGCCGGCTCGACCGGCGGCTTCAGCAGCACAAAGGCGCCATACCGGTTCACCACCGCCTGGATTGTCTGGGTGTCGGTGTCGCCGGCGGTCAGCCGCTCGCGGACGAACAGGCGGATGTCGTGCGCCAGGTCGGCACCCGATTCATCGATCGACTCATTCTGGCAGACCAGGCAGCGGAGCTCCCCGCTGATCGTTCGCGCCCTCACCTCCAGCGCCGGATTGGCCAGCCGCTCGCTTGGTTCCACCGCGTGGGCGGCGAACCCGACCAGCAGCATCAGGGCGCAAAGGAACCTCATGACTGGTCGAGATGCTTGAGCAGCGGCAGCAGTTCCTTGTCCACCGTCTCGGCGTTCAACGGGCCGACGAAGCGCTTGCGGATGACGCCGGTGCTGTCGACGACGTAGGTCTCCGGCACGCCGTAGACGCCAAAGTTCAGGCCGACGCGGCCATCCCGGTCCACCCCGACCTGGCGGTACGGGTCGCCGAAGGTGGCCAGAAGGTGGGAGCCATCCTCCGGCTTGTCTTTGTAGTCGATGCCATACAGCGGCAGGTGGTTTTGCTCCGCCAGCCGCATCAGCAGCGGATGCTCGATCCGGCAGGGGACGCACCAGGAGGCGAAGAAGTTGATGACGAAGGGATGGCCCTTCAGCCCGTCCAGGGCCAGCGGTTTGCTCGCGCCCAGGCCGGCGAGGTCGAACGCCGGCGCGGGCTTTTCGATCATCGCCGAAGGCAGTTCGTGGATGTCGTGGTTCGGCCGCAGCGACACCGCGAAATATGTTGCCAGGACCATGAAGAGGACCAGGGGCAGCAGATAAATGGCGCGCGCCATGGCCTATTCCCCAGCGGCGGGAACAGGCTGCGCCTCGCGGCGGGACCCTCGGGCGGCAGCCCCGACGCGCCACCGGCGGTCGCTCAGGCTGACCGCGCCACCGAACGCCATGATGATGGCGCCCATCCAGATCCAGGGCACCAACGGCTTCCAGTAGACGCGAACCGTCCAGTCCCCCGCGGTATCGGAATCGCCCAGCGCGACGTAGAGGTCGGCCAGCAGGTTGGTGCGGATCGCCGTCTCGCCGGTGGTCTGCTGCTGCAGCGGGAAGAACCGCCGTTCGGGGTGCATCATGGTGACGAACTCGCCGCCATTCGTGACCCGGATGGTGGCATCGTCGGCCGTGTAGTTCGGGCCGGGGATGCGGTCCACGTGCTCCAGCGTCAGTTGGTAGCCGGCAATCGCGATGGAGCCGCCGGGTTTGAGGATCTCGATCGCCTCATGCGCATAGGCCGAGGCGGCGAAGCCGGCGACCGACACCGCCAATCCCAGATGCGCGAACGTCATGCCGTAGGCCGATCTCGGCAGGTGGATCGCTCGGCGGACGCTGTCGCCGAGGGGGACGCGGAACAGGCGGATGCGTTCGGCGAACTCGGTCAGGACCGCGGCGAACAGCCAGGCGGACAGGCCCAGGCCGAGGACCGCCAGCACCGGGCCGCCGTACGTGACGTAGAACGCGACCAGCACGGTCAGGGCGGTGGCGATGTAGGCGACCCAGAGGCGTTGCAGCGCACCGAGCAGGTCTCCGCGCTTCCAGGCCAGCATGGGGCCGACGCCGACCGCGATCACCATCGGCACCATCATCGGGGCGAAGGTGCGGTTGAAGAACGGAAACCCGACCGACAGTTTCGGCCCGCCCACCGCATCGAGGAACAGCGGATACAGCGTTCCCAGGAACACCGTCGCGCAGGCGCAGGACAGCAGGACATTGTTCAGGACCAGCGCGCCCTCACGAGAAATTGGTGCGAACAGCCCGCCGCCCTTCAAGGCCGGGGCTCGGATCGCGTAGAGCGCCAGCGAGCCGCCGATCGCGACGATCAGCAGCAGCAGGATGAAGGTGCCGCGTTGGGGATCGGTGGCGAAGGCGTGGACCGACGTCAGGACGCCGGAGCGCACCAGGAAGGTGCCGACCAGCGACAGCGAGAAAGTGATGATCGCCAGCAGGATGGTCCAGGATTTCAGGGTGTCGCGCTTTTCGACCACGATGGACGAATGGATCAGCGCGGTGCCGACCAGCCACGGCATGAAGGATGCGTTCTCGACCGGATCCCAGAACCACCAGCCGCCCCAGCCCAGCGTGTAGTAGGCCCACCAGGAGCCCATGGCGATGCCGACGGTCAGGGCGCACCAGGATGCCAGGGTCCAGGGCCGGACCCATCTGGCCCAGGCGGCATCGACGCGGCCCTCAATCAGGGCGGCTACGGCGAAGGCGAAAGCGACCGAGAACCCGACATAGCCGAGGTAGAGGAACGGGGGATGGAACGCCAACCCCGGGTCCTGCAGGACTGGATTCAGCCCATTGCCGTTCGGGGCGGGCGGGAATGTGCGCAGGAATGGGTTGGAGGTGAGCAGGATGAACAGCAGGAAACCGGTCGCGATCATGCCCTGGACAGCCAACACCCTGGCACGCAGGGCAGGGGGCAGATTATCGCTGAACAGCGCCACCGCGGCGGCACACAGCGACAGCATGAACACCCAGAGGAGCATCGAGCCCTCATGGTTTCCCCAGACGCCGGTGATCTTGTAGAGCAGCGGCTTGTCGGTGTGGCTGTTCGCGATGACGTTGATCACGGTGAAGTCGGACGTGACGTAGGCGTGCATCAACGCCAGCATCGACAGGGCGGTCAGCCCAAAGCCGATCAAGGCGCAGGAACGGCCTACGGCCATCCATCCCAGGTGACGACGGGCGGCGCCTATCATGGGGACGGTCGATTGGATCATGGCTACGAACAGCGCCAGGATCAGGGCGAAGTGGCCGAGTTCGGTGATCATGGGAAGGCCAGGGCTCTGCCCTGTACCCGCAAAGGGGCCGTCGGCCCCTTTGATCCCATTAATGGGTGGGTGATCAGGAGAGGGCAACTCAGTCGTTGCAACCGACTCGGTCGCCCCCTCCTGATCACCCACCTAATCCCGGGGTTCCAAGGGCCGTCGGCCCTTGGCGGGGTTCGGGGCGGACCCTCGCTCGCGTGCTCGCTCGCCCCGACCTTCCCATGATCACTTACCCCTGCCATCACGCCGCGCGGCGGCGTTCCAGCGGGATGATCCTGATCAGCGCCTCGACGAGTTGGTCCATCATCGCGTCGGTGTGCAGGGGGCCGGGGGTGAAGCGCAGGCGTTCCTCGCCGCGCAGCACGGTTGGGTAGTTGATCGGGGTCGCGTACATGCCGAACTCGTTCAGCAGGCGCTGGCTGACATCCGTGCAAAGCGAGGCCTCCCCGATGTGCAGCGGCACGATGTGGCTGACCGAGGCGATGCGTGGCAACCCAGCCTCGTCAAACCTGGCCTTGAGTGCCGCGGCACGCTCGAACAGCTTGGCGCGGCGGGTGTGGTCGTGCCGCACATGGCGGACGCTGGCAAGTGCGGCCGCGGCGGTCATCGGTGGCAGTGACGTGGTGAAGATGAAGCCCGGGGCGGTGGAGCGGATGAAATCCACCACCTCGGCGTCGCCGGTGATGTAGCCGCCGTGGCAGCCGAACGCCTTTGCCAGGGTGCCCTCGATGATGTCGATGCGGTGGGCAACGCCGTCACGCTCCGACACGCCGCCGCCGTTTGGGCCGTACATGCCGACCGCGTGGACCTCATCGAGGTAGGTCATCGCGCCGTATTTTTCCGCCAGGTCGCAAATCGCACCGAGCGGAGCGATGTCGGCATCCATCGAGTAGACGGATTCGAAGGCGATCAGCTTGGGCGCGGCGGCCGGGGCGGCGCGCAACAGAGCCTCAAGATGCATCATGTCATTGTGACGGAAGATGCTGACGACGCCGCGCGATCCCTTGATGCCGGCGATCATCGAGGCGTGGTTCTTGGCGTCCGAGAACACCTGCCAGGGTTGATCGGGGCCGTTCGGAAAACTGTTCAGGATGGTGGACAAAGCTGCCTGGTTCGATACGAAGCCCGAACTGAAGAGCAGGCCGGCCTGTTTGCCGTGGAGGGCAGCAAGTTCAGCCTCCAACTCATCGTGCACGGGGCTGGTGCCGCTGATGTTGCGGGTTCCGCCGGCGCCGGCGCCCATGGTCTGGGCGGCCTCACAGGCGGCGTTCACCGGCACGGGATGGCCGCCCATCGCCAGATAGTCGTTGGAGGACCACACCAGAACCCGCGAACCGTCGGGACGCAGGTAGTACGGAAAACCGTCGGCGCGCTTTTGTAGCGGCGTGAAGATCCGATAGCGCCCCTGGTCGCGGATGGAAGCGATCGACCGGCGGCAGTGGTCGTTGAACGTGTTCATCCTTCGTAAGCCCTCAGTTCGCCACGCTGGCGAAAATGCGCGAAATCGTTTTCTCAGGTCGCATACCGGGATACTTTGAATCGGATCAACCGAACGTTATTCCGCCTTAACCACGGCATCAGCAGGAAGATGCGCCGTTTGGTTTTCGCGTCAACCGGTGTTTTACGGATTAATCAAGCTTAACCGGGCGGTGCCGCTGGTTTCGGCACGCGGACCTGTCATGCCGGGCTGGCGCTTTCCAATGGCGGCGGCGGGTGCCATATGGTTATGTTGCATCGCAATATCCGTTACCACCAAGGAGCCAGGCATGCCGTTGAGCCAGCCCGCCGACCGCGAGCGTCTGCATACGCGTGCCATTGAGATCAACGGGTATCGCCGAGCCGACCGCCACTACGACATCGAGGCGCACCTGACCGACTGCAAGAGCTTCGGCCAGACAAATTACGATCGCGGGTATATCGAGGCCGGCGAACCGGTCCACGACATGTGGCTGCGGCTGACGGTTGATGAGCAGATGCACATTCACGCCGTGGAGGCGGTCAGCGACAAGACGCCGTACGTGATGTGCCCGACGGCCGCGCCCAATTTCTCGCGACTGGTGGGGATGCAGATCAAGGCGGGGTTTCTGCGTGAGGCTACGCACTCCGTTGGCGGGACGGTGGGGTGCACGCATCTGCGCGAATTGCTGCAGCAGATGGCCACCACCGCCTTTCAGACCATCAACCCGGCCAAGGCTCGGCGGGAGTTGGCGGCGGAGGGCGTGGGGGTGGAGAAGCGCGGGAGCGACGCGTTCGATACGCGCATCACCGAGAAATGGGGTGGTGGGAATAAGATCCTCAACACGTGTTTGGCTTATGATGAGAAGGGGCCGCTGGTGAAGCGTCGGTGGCCGCATTTGTATACTGGTCCGGAGGCGGCGGCGGAGTAGAGTTCAGTTGGTTCTGTCGGGATACGATTCTTTTAGCATATCCGGATAGTCTGCCTTGGTTGCTTCAATCGCTGCCGGGGACACTATCCTGGCAATGCCGCGGTGATGGACCGCTTCGCTGAACAGAGGAAATGCGAGGGCCACGGGGGGCCACGGAGACGTGCCACGGGATCGAATACATGCCTTGATCGTAGATTGGGCGCGGGGTGGGCGAGGGTCTGTGCTCTCGTCGTGCGCAATGAAAGCGCTTCGCGCGGGTGAGTGTTTCCTTGTCGTGGCCTTCCGTGCGGGGCGTTTTATACTTCCTCGACCTGGTCCACGCCGGGGAGTGATTTCAGCGCCTGGGCCAGCCTTGGTGTGACGTTGTAGCCGCCGGTCAGTGCGATTTCGACGTCCTGGTCGCCGCCGATGCGGGGCACCAGGGTGACGCGTCCTCGGCCACCGCTTTCGCGGCCCAATATGTCGCGGATGTGCTGGACGGCTGCGGTTTCGTGTAGCCACACGCGGATGGACGCGCCGGCGCTGGCGGCGGCCTGGTCGAGCGAGGTGACGTCCATGGCGGTGACGCGGACGGCTTCGCCTTCAGTTTTCAGTTCGGCGGTTACCAGGACATTGTTGCCGGAGGCGAGGATTTCGCGCGAGCGGGTCAGCACTTCGCTGAAGCAGGTGACCTCGACCGAACCGGCGGCGTCGGAGATTCTTACCCAGGCCATGCGGCTGCCGGTGCGGGTGATGCGTTCCTTGGTCGCAACGACGGTGCCGGCGATCTTGACGCGGGTGACACCGGCGGCGGCGCGGTTTTCCACGTGGACGGAACTGGTGACACCGAGCCGGCGGAGGGCTTGGGCGTAGGCGTCGAGGGGATGGGCGGTGAGGTGGAAGCCGACGGCTTCGGCCTCGAACGCGAGACGTTCCAGCGGCGGCCAATCGGGCATGTCGGGCAGCCGGAGCGGTTCCGGCTTGCTGGAGATGCTGCCGAACAGGCCGATCTGGCCGCTGGCCTTTTCTTCCTGGTCGGCCTGGGCACGGCGGAGGATTGTTTCGGCTCCGGCGAACAGGCGCGCACGGTTGTGCTGCAACCGGTCGAAGGCGCCGGCGCGGACGAGGTTCTCGATCTGCATGCGATTGATCTGCCGCGGATCGACGCGGGTGGCGAAATCGGTCACGTCTTCGAACGGGGCTTTGCCGCGGGTGGCGGTTACCGCTTCCATCGCGGTGAACCCGACTTTCTTCACCCCCGCGAGGGCGTAACGGATTGCCAGGCGTCCGTCTTCCAGGCGTTCGACCGAGAAATCGGCACCGGAACGATTGATGTCAGGCGGCAGGATCTTGATCGATCCGCGTTCGGCTTCCTGTTTCAAAGAGGCGAGACGGTCGGTGTTGTTGAGTGCCAGGCTCATGCAGGCGGCGAGGAAGACTTCGGGATGGTTGGCCTTCAGCCAGGCGGTCTGGTAGGCGACCAGTCCGTAGGCGGCGGCGTGCGATTTGTTGAAGCCGTAGTCGGCGAATTTCGCCATCAGGTCGAAGACTTCGGTGGCCTTGGCCGGATCTATGCCGCGCTTGATGGCGCCATCGGTAAAGATGTTTCGTTGCGCCTCCATCTCAGACGCGATCTTCTTGCCCATGGCGCGGCGCAGCAGGTCGGCGCTGCCGAGGCTGTAGCCGGCCATGGTCTGGGCGATCTGCATGACCTGTTCCTGGTAGACCATGATGCCGTAGGTCTCGGCCAGGATGTCGTGGATGACCGGATGGGGAGCGTCCCACTTCTCGCCGTGCTTGCGCCGGCAGTAGTCGGGGATGTTGGCCATCGGGCCGGGGCGGTACAGGGCGACGGCGGCGATCAGGTCCTCGAAGCGGTCGGGGCGCATTTGCCGGAGGGTGTCGCGCATGCCCTGGCCTTCCATCTGGAACACCCCGCCGGCGTCGCCTTTCTGCAGCATCTCGAACGTGCGTTTGTCGTCGAGTGGCAGGCGATCGAGGTCGACGGTGATACCGAGGCCTTTCAGGTAGTTCTCGGCGCGGCGCAGGATGGTCAGGGTGGTCAGGCCGAGGAAGTCGAATTTGACCAGGCCGGCCTGCTCGACGTGCTTCATCGAATATTGGGTTACCAGGAAGTCGGATTTGGGGTCGCGATAGAGAGGCACCAGTTCCATCAGCGGACGGTCGCCGATGACGACGCCGGCGGCGTGGGTGGATGCGTGGCGGTAGAGGCCTTCGACCCGGAGGGCGATTTCGATCAGGCGGCCGATGCCTTCGTCCTCATCCCGCAACGCTTGCAACCTGGGTTCGCCGTCTACCGCTTGTTTTAACGTTACTGGCTTCGCGGGATTGTTCGGGATCAGTTCGGCAACTTTGTTGACCTGGCCGTAAGGAAGACCGAGCACCCGGCCGACGTCGCGGACGGCTGCGCGGGCCTGGAGCTTGCCGAAGGTGATGATCTGGGCGACGCGGTCGCCGCCGT